>JAFRXJ010000013.1 GCA_017441525.1 Acholeplasmatales bacterium
TAAATGTTACTGTATACATTACTGCAGTTGGAGTCCATTTTGCATATAATGTAATATTTTCAGTGATACCAGAATTGAAATCAAATGCTTTTGTACATTCAACGTCTTTATACCAGCCAGCAAATGTATATGTTTCTGCTGCTGTTGCAGTTTTTGTAGGTGCAGTAGGCTCTGTAGCCTTTGCATCTTTATCAACAGTTTGGGCAGCTACTGTACTACCACCTTTAGAATCAAATGTTACAGTAAATTGTTCTGTAACGACATCTTTAGTGCCATTAGAATCATCAGCATTTTTACTGCCATTATTACAAGCAGCCAAACCAAATGCTGCTGATGCTAATAAAACACCTATAAATAGTTTTCTTTTGTTCATAATTCCCATCTCATTTTCATTTTCATTTTAATGCATCGTCTTACATCTATTAAACAAATAAAAATCATTTTTTATTGGTATATAATGCATTTAACAATAATTATTGTTTTCTTTTGTTACACAATTATTATATTTAACTAAAAAATCATTGTAAAGCGATATTTTAATAATGGTAAAATATGTTAAAATAATAGTGTAGTTTATGTAAGGGGCTGATATTATGTTTGAAAAATTGAAAAGAACTAAAGTTTTTAGAGATCCACTATATGGATATATTCAAGTGGATTATAAAATCATTAGTGATTTAATTGATTCAAGAGAAGTTCAAAGATTAAGAAGAATTAGACAATTATCTGGCGTTTCTATGGTTTTCCAAACTGCAGAGCATACTAGATTTACTCATTCCTTAGGTGCATACCAAATGGCTAATCTTGTCTTACAAAATGTTGATGGAATAGAAGTATTAGACGAATATAAATCTATCATTTTCTTATGCGCAGCCCTATTACACGATGTTGGACATGGTCCATATTCACACGCATTTGAAAGTGTAATGAATTTAAGTCATGAAGAAATGACTGTAAAAATAATATTATCCCCTGATACTGAAATAAATAAAATATTATCTCAATACGAGAATTTGGCAACAGATATCGCTTCTGTTATTGCTCATGATAATAGATTCCCACTTTTAGAAGCATTAGTATCTAGCCAATTAGATGTTGATAGAATGGATTATTTGTCAAGAGATGCATATTTTACAGGTGCCGCTTATGGTCATATTGATTATTATAGAATCTTAAGAAGTATGAAGATTGTTAATAATAAATTATGTGTAAGAGCCTCTGGAGTACATTCAATTGAATCTTATTTAATGTCTAGATATCATATGTATTTCCAGGTTTATTATCATCCAATTGCTAGAAGCTATGAATCATTACTTGAAAATATTTATAGAAGAGTAAATGATTTAGTTGCTGAAGGAAAAAAAATTGATGCCCCAATTGAGGCATTCTTAAAAGTAATTAATAATAATTGTGATGTAGAATCATACATTGATTTAGATGATGCCTATGTAAATGGTTTTATTAAACAATTTACTAAATCATCTGATGATATATTAAGAAAGTTATCACTTTGCTTAATTAATAGACATCTATATAGATATATTGATTTAGCTGATGATCCAGATCCAGAAGAGATTGAAGCAATTAAATCAAAATATAGTGAAGATGTTTTAAAATATTATTATTTAGAATCAAAAGTAGAAGGTGTAGCTTATTCTATTTATAAAAAAACAAATATTAATGATATAAAAGTATTACTTCCTAATGGAAAGATTAAATCATTAGAACAATATTCTCCAATTGTAAAAAGCTTATCTATTTCAAGCTTAAAGACTGTAAATAGAATATATTATTTAGAGGATTAAAATGGATTCAATTATAGTAGTAGAGGGCCTACATGATGAAATTAATATTAAAAATGTATTCCCTAATGCTAAATGTGTAATAACAAATGGTAGTGCAGTAAATGATGAAACTATTAATTTGTTAAAGGAATTAGCTAAAAAATATGAAATTATATTATTTACTGACCCTGATTTTCCTGGCGAAAAGATAAGAAATACAATTAGTGAAGCAATACCTAATTGTTCTCATGCTTTTTTAAGAAATCATGATTGTAGAAGTAAAAATGGAAAAAAGGTAGGTATTGAGCACGCATCTAAAGAAGCAATTATCAATGCTTTAAGTAATGTATATAAGGAACAAGAAAACCTAGAAGATACTATAACTAATAATGAATTATTTGAATTAGGATTAAATGGAAACAATAATTCAAAGGTATTAAGAAATAAAATATCTAATATATTGAATATTGGTGCTCCTAATGCTAAAACATTTTTAAAAAGAATTAATCTATTAAGGTTAACTAAAAAAGATTTAGAGGATTTATTATGCAAAATAAAATAGGAAATAAATCATTTATAGATAAAACATTAAATGACAATAAATTATATGCTAAAAAGAAATTTGGTCAGAATTTTTTAAAAGATCAAAATATATTATCTAAAATAGTAGAAGCTGCAGAATTAGATAAGGATACTTTAGTTATTGAAATTGGTCCAGGATTAGGATCATTAACTGAAAGACTATGCGAATCTGCAGGATTTGTTTTAGCATATGAAATTGATACAGATTTAATACCTATTTTAAATGATAATTTGAAAGAACACGATAATTTTATAATTATCAATAAAGATATATTAGAAGTTGATATAAATAAAGATTTAGAAGAATATGAATCAAAATATAATAAAATTATTTTAGTTGCGAACTTACCATATTATATTACTACTCCAATTATCTTAGGTATGTTAGAAAAGACTAAGAAGATAAAAAAATATGTAATGATGATTCAATTAGAGGTTGCGGATAGAATTTGTGGGAAACCTAAGACAAAGGATTATAATGCATTATCAATTGCTATAGGATATCGTGCAAGCGCACATAAAAACTTTAACGTTCCTAGAACTGTATTTATTCCTGAACCTAATGTTGATAGCGCAGTTATTACCCTAGATTTATACGAAAATCCTAAATATATTGCTAAAAATGAAGAATTATTTTTTAAATTAATCAGAGAATCATTTAACCAAAGAAGAAAGACTTTAATTAATAATTTATCTAATACATATTCAAAGGATTTAATTACTAAAATGTTAAATGATTTTAATATTAAGCCAAATGTTAGATCTGAGGAATTAGATATTAAAACATTTGTTGATTTTAGCAATTATATTTTAGAAAATGGTGGTGAAAAATGATAACAGAATACGCATATGCCAAGATTAATTTAGCCTTAGAAGTTATGGATGTTAAGGATGGATATCATATGGTAAATAATCTTATGGTTCCAATTGATTTATATGATGAGTTAACATTTGAAGAGTCTAATAAGATTGAATTAATCAATAATGAATTTGAGGATAATATAATCCTTAAAGCAGCCAAGCTCTTTATTGAAAGATATCATATTAATAAAGGTGTTAAAATAACACTCAAAAAGAATATTCCTAGTGCCGCAGGCTTAGCTGGAGGATCTAGCGATGGGGCAGCAGCATTAAGAGGATTAAACAAAATGTTTGATAATGTAGCGACTCATGATGAAATGCTTGAGATGGCAGCTATCTTAGGTAGTGATGTACCATTTTTCATTGACTCAGAGATAGCTCTTTGCACAAATAGGGGAGAGGTAGTTAATAAATTAGATGTTAAACCATTTGTATTCGACATCTTATTGATTAAACCAGAAACAGGATTATCTACTAAAGAGGTATACAAAAATTATATTTATGAAAAAGTAGATAAATCTGAAAAAATTAAAAATATTATTAATGCAATTAAATATTGTGATATTTTTTCCTTGAAGAAGAATATTTTTAATGATTTAACAAAGACAGCATTAAATTTAAGTACAGAATTAAATTTAATATACCAAGACTTAGAAAATAGAACAGAAATCTATTTAAGCGGTAGCGGACCAACAATGTTTTTAATAAAGCCAGACGATAAAATTGTTGATTATATTAAAAACAAATACAAAAATTGTTTTGTAAAGAAGTGTAAAATTAAAAAATAGTAAGAAATATTTCACTTTCAAAATAAATAGAAATAAAATGATATATTTGTTTCAAAAATATTTTTTAAAGTGTTGAATTTTATTGACAGTATTATATAAATTTAATATAATAAAGCGTAAAAAACGTTTACATAGGAGGAACGGCTATGAAAGGAATGAAAAAAATAAGTTTATTAGCATTAGGCTTAGCTTTTGTTGGTGTAGCAACAGGTGTTAAAGCTTTTGCTGATACAGACTATGTTGAATTTGATGACCTAGAAACAGAAATCGGAGAAATTTCAACATTAGAGCAACCAGAATCTTTTCCTGATATTTACATTAATGAAGATAACAAGATGCAATATCATCTAGAAAACATCACTGTAAATACTGATAATGCGAGAACAACATTCTATCTTGGAGAAGAATTTAGCGCTGATGGACTATTGGTGTTAGCTGATTTTGTTAAGCTAGATGAAAATGGAAATCCAGCTAAAGATGAAAATGGAAGAACAATTACAGTAACAGCTAGAGTAACGAATTATCAAGTTGATAGTTCTAATATAGATACAAGCATAATGGGTCGTTATAAACCACAAGTAAGTTATAGATATGGCGAAACTGTAAAAACTGCTGAATATACTATTAATGTAAAATCGTCTGAATTTGAAACAACTAAAAATTTGGTATATATTGCAGGCGTTAAAGCAGGGTTTAAAGATGAATGTGCAACAGAAATTTTTAAATTAAAAAATCATGGTAGAATTGCCACAACATATTTACAAGATAGTGGAGAAAACACATTTACATTAGATACATCTGATTTAAATATTCAACTTGTTAAACATACAGTTAATCGAGTTGCTACTGCATTTGAAACTGAATATATTGATATAGATATGTCAACATTAACAAATGATACGACTAATAAGAAAATGTTTAATGCTGACAATACATTTACATTAGATTATTCATCAGTTGATACTGGAAAAGTTGGTTCTTATATAGTTCCTATTAAATATAAATCAACTGATTTGGTTATTAACGATAGAACTGTTAAAAACGAAGTTGAATCATTTATAGTAGTTGATGTTATAAGTCCTGTTGTTAGTATGGAAAATTTCAACGATTACGAAGTTGAAGCATCTATGGGATTACCTGACTTTACTGAATATGAAGTATTTATTGAAAGAAAGGTTTTAGATGGAGATACTCTTACATCTACATATGAGACAATCTATGTTACTAACGACAAGTTTGAATATGAAGGATTTGTTCCTTATAGAAAAGGAACTCAAACAGCAACTTTCAAGTTAAAAGAATTAACAGAAGAAGGCGAGCAATTATCATTTGAGGCACCAGTTGTTGTTAAAGCATCTACAAAATATGATATTTCAATAGTAAATGATTTATCAGGTGGTAATATCATATCTGAAAAACAAGAAGCATCAAATAAACCTAAATATTATACAGAATATGATTTAGGTAATGGTGTTAAAGCATATAATATTCAAGTTACTGATAGTGGAGGAAAAGACACATTATCATCAAAAGCTAAAAATTGTAAAGAAGACGGAATGTCATTTACTGGTTTTGCAACGCTAAATTCTGTTGCCAAGGATTCTAGATTTGAGTTCACATTCACTAAAAAAACAACTTTAATTTTATATATTGGATCTAACGGTGAAGATGAAAGAGGATTTGTTGTTTACGATGACAAAGGTGAAACAATTTATGAAGATGTAGTTAATGCTTCTGAAGTAGGAGGAAAACAAACTCCTAAGAGAGTTGTATTAGAACTAGACCCAGGAACATATAATGTTTCTGCGCTATCTACAGCATTAACATTCCATGGTTATATTATAGGTACATTAAAGGAGGCAGAATAAACATATGAAAAAAATTAAATTATTATCATTGTTAGCTTTTGCCTCAGCTGCATTTGCGACATTAGCTTCATGTAGCACAAAGAAGCCAACTGATGAAGAAGAACCTTTCGATGATATATATTATCTAACTAACGATACTGTAGATAGTATAACAATTGATAAAGCTACAGCCAGAAACGCTAGAAGTAATATTTATGTTTCTCCAAACGGAAGTTCTAGTGGAGATGGTACAAAAGATAAACCATATGATTTTGTAACCGCAACAACTAAAGTTGAAGCAGGAACAAATATCATTATGGCAGAAGGTACATACGAATTTGGTGAAAGAATTCCAGTTGGTAAGCCAAATAATCAAGCATTAGCATCTGAAATTATTTATAATGGTGCTCCTGGTAAATATATTACTGTTCAACCTGAGAAGGATGATGCAGGAAATTATAAAAGAGTAGTATTTGATTTTTCTCAAATGACATTTGATGATGGTAATAGAGGAATTCAAGTATATGGTAATTATTGGTATTTCTATGGATTAGAAGTAACTGGTGCTGGTGATAACGGTATGTATATTGCTGGTAGTCATAATATTGTAGATAATTGCCAATTCTACAATAATAGAGATACAGGCTTACAAATTGGTCGTGGTGGTTCAGCACAAGAAACACTTGACCAATGGCCAGGATTTAATTTAGTTAAAAACTGTACATCATTTGCAAATTATGATGATGGTACATTAGGTGAAAATGCCGATGGATTCGCTGCGAAATTAACAGTAGGTCATATGAACATTTTCGATGGTTGTATAGCATATAGAAACTCTGATGATGGTTGGGATTTATACGCTAAACAAGATTCAGGTAACATCGGTACAGTATTAATTTATAACTGTGTTGCATTTGAAAATGGATTCTTACCATATCAAGCACAACCTGCTTATGCAGTAGGTGATACTCCTGAAAGAGCTTATGATACACAAAATGGTGATGGTATTGGATTTAAATTAGGTGGTTCTACAATGACAGGTGATGTTATTATGGAAAACTGCTTCACATTTAACAATAAATATCATGGTGTAAGTGATAACTCTAACCCTGGTTTCTTATCATTAAAGAATGTAACAGCTTATAATAACTGTGTTGGATTCGATAGAAATGGTAAGGTTACTAATACTAGAGGTATTAGTTATGCTACAAATAAATCAAACAATATCGACTTAGCTAGAACAATTGGTTCTTATAATGATTTCTATGGTATCTTATCTTATATTGATAACCAAGATGATTATGAAGCTGAGGGAGATAACTTATATAATGCAGATGCGTTTAGAGGTAGTACAGCTTATAGTATTTTCCAAACAACTAGAGATACTAAAGAAAGATATGTACAATATACAGATTATGTAGATGCATCAAGCTATCATACAGAAACACAAGATGTTCCATTTGATGGTGGAGAAGAATATGAATTTGCTTCAAATCCATTCAAATCTACAACAGCAATAAATGCTGTATGTGATGGACAAAACAAATTAACTGATTTATTACATTTCCATAATGATTTTAGAAATGCTGATGGATCTGTTAATATGGGTGATTTATTAGCATTAAAGGATGATAGTACATTAAATACATTTGCTAATGGTAGTGCAGTTGGTGCTACATTAAATAAGTCATCAATGGCTGATTATGTACACCCTGAATATTTCTCATTCCTAACATCTAATAAAGATATGACATCTGATATGGAAAGAGTATATTCAGCATATATGGCATTAAAGCCTATTACAAATCAAGATGCTACATTCCAAGATTTCGATATTACTAACTTAATTAATGGTTGTGAAATCACTTGGGAATCTTCTAATACAGATGTTATTCAAATTCAAACTAACGAAAGAGTATCTAAATCAATGTCTGTTGAAACAACTGCTCATGTATTCGTTCCGGAACAAAAGACAACAGTTAAGTTAACAGCAACTATTAGATATGCTACAGCAACAATTAAAAAGGAATTCGACATTGTTGTTATACCAAGAGATCAATATTTAGGAGATTTAGAATCTACAGGTGCTGATACTATCAGAGTACAAATCTATAGTACATATTATGCTCCAAGAATTTACCCTGTTGATGCTTCATCAATTAATAGTAATGAAATTGATCCAACATTATATGATTTAACATATAAATATGAATATGCTGCAGATGGTAAATCTAAATTCTATGAGGTAGATGGTGTTTATGAATCTAACCCAGGTTTATATAAAGTTACAGCAACTGCAGTACTAAAGTCTGATACAACACAAGTATCTAAATATACATTTAAGGTATATGTAGTTGACCCAGATTGTTCAATTGATTTCATTAATAGTTCAATTGTATTAAATGCAGATGGATTCTCAATTGTTGGTGAATTGTCTAATGTTGAAGGTTATGTAAAAGCATATGTTACAACAGAAGATGAAGGAACTTTAACCGCTGAACAAATAGTAAATAAATCAACAGTTCAAGAATATAAGATTTCTACAGATAATATTGTTGCTCCATTTGAAGCAGATAATAGAGTTACAACATCAACTGCATACTATATTTACTATACAGTTGTAAATGATAACTTATCTAATATTTCTGAAGCACAAGTATATAAGAAAGAAGTTAAGACAGTTGCAATTGATACAAATGCTAAGTTCCAAAAACTTGCAAGAACAGGATCTCCTGATACAACAGATTATTCTAATACATTAACAATATTCTATTTAACAAAAGATCTTGATTTTGATGGTTCATGGGATACTTCAACAAATGCTTCAGCATTCTCTGGATTATTCAATGGTAATAATTACACTATTTCTAATATTAAGGTTACATCTAAGCCTTCTTCAGCACATTATGTAAATGTATTCTATCAAATAAAGAATGGTTCAATTATGGATGTTAAATTTGATAATATTGTATTCAATTGTCAAGATTCATCAAATGGTAAGAGAATGGGTATCGTTGGTGCAATGAATGGCGGTTATTTAGATAATGTTAGAATTACTAATTCTTCATTTGTTGGTTATGAAGCAGTTGGTGGTCTTGTTGGACAAGTAGTTGGTGGAGATAACTTCATTAATAGATGTTCATTAGTTAATCCAATTGAATTCTATACTCCAGTTGCAGCAGATGCTAAATTTGCATCAGGTGAAACATACTATATTTATCAATATCAAAGCGTTGATAATACATATAATTATGTTGCAATTGATTCTGAAGATTATGAAGTTGGATCTGATATTTATGTAAATGGTATTGAACCAGAAAATGAAGTATTTGAAATTACTGATAACGATGACACAAAGACAATATTAGAAAAAGGCCATGGTAAGATTTATATTTTACCTCATCAATATACAATTAGTTCAAAGAATAAATATCAAGCTGGTTTAGTTGCAAATGCGCAAATTGCTGATAATTCAACTTACTTAAATATTACAATGTCAAATTGTTATGTTAACGCAACAATTGGTGATGGTAATGATACAGGTGGTAATACAGCAGGTATCTTAGGACGTTGTAAGAATGATTCAGATAAGTATATTGTTACACTATATAATAACTATTTTGATGGTGTTATTATTACTAAGGGATTATATGGTGCAGGTATTTTAGGTGACCTTGATAATGGTTCTGGTTATATCAATGTTTATAATAACTTTGCACTTGTAACATTTGTATATAAAGGACAATACTTAAATGCAGATGCTAGATACTTTGACGCATTATCAAAAGGTGCTGAATCATTAAGTGAAGTTCAAAAGACTGCACACAAGAATTTAAATCCAATTATTGGTCGTGCTACATCTTCAAATGCTAAATTATATTATTCATTTGATAATATGGGAGATTGGGCTGAAAATTATAATAAGTTATCAGTTTCCACATCTCTAGTATTTAGTGAACAAATATATGATGAAGAACAAATCGATGGTAATCAATATAGAAGATACTATGTATCTAGAGAAACATTGGTAAATTATTTGAATTTTGATGAAGATATTTGGGATATTTACCGAGCAACTGATACAGTAACATATACAGTTAGTGGTGAGACATACACTCGTTCATTCACTGAATATAAAGCAAGATTAAAAGATGTTACGGCAGCTTAAAAACTAAATAAATAATTAAGTGGTGTGTTTATCCAAATAAACATGCCACTTTTTAATTTTTACATATAACGCGTATGATTTATTACACTTTTTTAAAAAATAACAAAAATTATTAAAATTTATTATATAAACTAATTGTAAAAGCGTTTTCTTTATGCTATCATAAGGGCAGTTATGGTCTTTATTAGAGCATACGATCTAGGCATTTAAAAAGGAGAAAAAGAGAAATGAAAAAAAGAAAAATTTTGTTAGGTGTCTTATTGGCAACTGCTATCTTTACATCAGCATCATGTGATGGTCCTGATAAGGATTCTGATGGCACTAAAGATGTCGTTACAGAACAATTTACTGTAACATTTGATTCTAAGGGCGGTAGTGCAGTAGAATCACAAACAGTTAATAAGGATGCAAAGGCTACACAACCTACAGCACCTACAAAAACTGCAACAGCAGCAGAAACATATACATTTGCTGGCTGGTATAAAGACGATGCATGTACACAAGCATTTGACTTCAATACTGGAATCACTGAA
>JAFRXJ010000014.1 GCA_017441525.1 Acholeplasmatales bacterium
AACATTTAATTATAACAATGGTGATGCTGCAACAACACAAACTCTTGCTTATGGTTCAAAAGTAACTAAACCATCAGATCCAGCAAAGGCTGAAGATAATGATTATACTTATACTTTCGCTGGTTGGTATACAACATCAGATTTCCAAGAAGGAACTGAATTTGATTTTAACAAAGACACAGTTACTGGTGCAACTGCACTTTATGCAAAATATACTCCTGTTGCTATCGTAAGATATGAAGTAACATTCGATATGGATGGTGGTTCTGTTGTTTCTGCTCAAACTGTTAGAGAAGGATATACTGCAACAGAACCTGATACTGAACCTACTAAGGCACATGACGATACTTATAAATATACATTTGCTGGTTGGTATGCAGATGCAGATCGTACTCAAGCATTTGATTTTGGTAGCCCAATAACAAAAGCTACTACTGTTTATGCTAAGTGGACTGCTAATCTTTTAACTAAATATACTGTAACATTTGATTCTGTTGGTGGTACAGATGTTGCAGCTCAAAATATAGTTGAAGACGAAACAGCAACTAAACCTACTAATCCAACAAAAGAAGCTGATATTGAAAATACATATGCATTCGCTGGTTGGTATACTACTTCAGATTATCAAGGAACTGAATTTGATTTTACAAATACACCAATTACAGAAGCTACTACATTATATGCTAAGTGGACTGCTACTCCTATTACATATATGGCAATAGCAATTAATACAGATAATGTTACAAAAGAATATGAAATTGGTGATACAATTGATTTAACAGGTCTTGTTGTTGAAGGTAAGCATAAAGGAGGAACTGTTACATTAACTGAAGAGTATTACACAGTAACAGTAACAGATCCAAGTGGAAATGCATTTAACATTGAAAATGCTACAGAAGCTGATGGCACTTACACAATTACAATCCAAAAAACAGGTACAACATCTACATCTCTTAAAAAGACATTCACTGTTGTAGTTAAAAAAGAACAATATAAATTTAATTTCGATTTTACAGCAACTTCATATAATGAATCTCTTGAAACACCTTATACTGAAGATTATCAATATCCAGCAGCTACATACACTTTATTTGATAATAAATCATTAAAAATAGAGTTAACTGCCACTGGTGGTGACCAAGTTAAATTCCAAAAATATACTGATACTACTGATACTTCAAAAACAACAGTTGATGGTACTTTTACATTATATGATAGATTCCAAATCCATGCATCTTATGGATATATTAGTGTAACTGCTAAAAAATCTGGAAAAATTACAGTTTACTGCGCTGTTGGTTCAAATGATGGACGTAAAGTTATAATTAAAAATGAAACTGATAATGATGTTGAGATTGAAGGTGCAACAACTTGGGATTCAACTAAACTTTATGCACTTGAGTTCGATGCTATTGAAGGTAAAACTTATACAATTAGATCAAGTTCAAAAGGTGCATTAGTATATGGTATTTACTTTGCTGGTTCAATTGATAAAGATACAAGAGTAGCAACAGACGAATTCGAATTTGTTCCTGAAGTAACTCAATTTGATACAATTGATAATATATTTGATACAACAAACATTGCTGGTACTGCAAGCGCATGGGATAACTGTGGCGTATATAGAAGTGTAGCATTATCTGATATAACATTCACTGTAAAAGATTCTACTGACACTGCTGTAACAAGCCCAATAACTACTCCTGGTGCTTATACAGTAACAGCTACATATGATGGAAAGTCTGTTGATTACAACATTGTAGTTGCAGATCCAAATGCACCTATTACTCAAGTAATAGTTAATTCAGACAATGCAACTAAGAAGTTCTATGAAGGAGAAGCTGCATTCAATGCAAACAATATCGTTGTACAAGGCGTAAGAGATGGTATAACAGTTGCTTTAAATGCTGAAGACTATACTATAAAGTTATATAAAGCCGACACTGAAGTAACAGCATTTGATACTACTGGTGAATATACTGTAAGAGTATATGCAAATGATACTGATGTATATGGATCATATACAATTAACTTCTATCAAATAACTAGTACAAATATCACTTCAGGAGATACTGCAACAGTTAAAGTTGGAACAACTTCATTTAAATCATGTGCTACTGCTGAATTAGTATATGCTGATAATACAAGAAAAGATATTACAAAGAATATCGTTGAAAAGTATTATACAGAATCTACTTGCGAAAATGAAACAACAACTCCATTTGCAGCTGCTGGTACAGTATATCTTCAATTATCAGTTAATGGTGCAACTAAAGTAATTACAATTACAGTTGCTGAATTAACTGCTAACGAATATACATATGATAGAGAATCAGATAACTATGGAATTTCTAAGGAAGGTGCTGAAACTCCTTGGACAACAGATAGTTATAAAGATGGAAAAATTGCTACATTTGATGTAAATAGTGATGGTGTTAAGCTAATTAAATTGCTTCCAGATGCTTCAATGACATTAACATTAGATGAAGCATCAAATATGATTGATATTTCTTTAACTGGACGTACTTCAGGTTCTAATAGTGCATCAAAATATTTAAAGATTGAATTCTTAGATGCTGATGGAGAAGTTATTGATACTGTTATTGGTACAACAACAGCAAATAAAGAAATTGGTGCATTTACATTTGAAGCATATGATAATGCAACATCATTTACATTCACTGCAACAACAGCATGTGCTGCAATTAGATTTAGCGGAACAACATCTAGTAAATCTGTTGGTATTGCAACTGCAACAATTACTGCTTATACTGCATAAGAATTATTAAAGATTTAAGTCCAACATAATGTTGGGCTTTTTCTTTGCAAATAAAAAAAGATTGGCAATTAACCAATCCCTTCTTCTTTTTATTCATTTACATGTTCCCATGCTGATTTAATTAATAAATTAACATGATCATCATCTAATGAATAATATACTTCTTTTCCTTCTTTTCTACTTTTAACTAATCTTAATTTCTTTAAATACGATAATTGATGTGAAACAGCTGACTTTGTCATACCAATTTTATTAGCTATATCATTTACACAAATCTCACCATCAGATATTACTAATATAATCTTTAATCTAGTTTCATCTGATAATGCTTTAAAAAAGTCACTCATATCACATATCTTATCTATGTTATTATTAACTTCTATATTCATTTCATTTTTCCTCTATTTTATTATCAATAATAAATGATACACCAACTTCTTCATTAACAACATGTAGATTCATATTAAAATAATCTACAGTCTTTTGAACAATTGACATACCTAATCCAAATTGGCCTTGGCTTCCCTTTTCATATGGTTTAAATGCTGAATCTACGAATTTTTCATCAATATGCTCACCATCGTTATATATTCTTAGTCTACCTGGCCTTAAAACTATCTTAATTTGCGTTTTAGCATATCTTTTAGCATTATCTATTATATTATCAATAACAGTATACCAATTCTCGCTAAAACCCTTAAATGTAACATCTTCATTAATATCAGTAATAAATTCTATGTTTTCTAATTGATGCTTATAATTAACAATAATATCATTAATTATATCAGCTATTTTAATATCTTCAAATTCTTTATCAGAATTAAAATATTCTAATCTATTATATTGAATTAATCTGTTAACCTTTTTCTTTAATAATTCAGATTGTTCAATTATCTTATTAGAAGATACATTAACATCTTCTACTCCATCTTGAATTGCTTCTGCATATGTTTTAATTACTGCAATTGGAGTTTTAAAATCATGACTTAAATTATGAAGCATTTCTTGTTTGATTCTTTCATTCTCACAAATCTCGCTTCTCATTACTTCTATTGATTTAGATAAATCTCCAACTTCGTCCTCATAAGTATCTAAATATGAAGTCTCGTAATTGTTTTTAGGAAGTGATAGTATATGATTTTGAATCTTTCTCAATCTTTTTGCTATACCATTACTCCAAAAGTACATAGCAATTATCGCAAATAACATTATAACAACAAATGTACCATTTACTTTTAATGTTATTTCTCTTACTAAAGCTGTAGCGTAAGCATCATCAGTAAACACAAGTGTATATGTTTCCATATTATCAGTTGTTATAGCTGCAAAATTGATTTTTTTATTATTAATCTTTTTAGAATAATAACAAATATAATCTAACCTTTTGTTATTATTTGTTTCTTTTATTGTATCAATAACATTTTCAATATCATTAATTGTTAAATAATCATGCATACCATTTAATCTTTGATAAATAGTATTATTTTGTTTACAATAATAACCTAAATCCATTTCTGTATAATTATTATCTTCATTATTTTTTACATTATGGTCAATTAATATAGCATAAGTAGATAATCTATTATTAGTTTCCCTCGTTGCTATATCCCTAGAAAAGGATATAGTTGTTAAAGAGAATATACAACAAGCTATTAATAAAATTGCAAATAATAAAATGATTAATTGACTAGATATATCTATCTTTTTCATACTAATAATCTATATCCGAAACCATAAATAGTTTCAACTGATAAATTAGGCATCTTTTGTCTTAATCTTCTCATTAAGTCATCAACTACACGGTCACTACCAAAATAGTCACTACCCCAAACATTATCTAATATTTGATCTCTAGAAAATGCCTTTGTTTTATTTTTTAATAAGAAATATAATAAATCATATTCTTTTGATGTTAAATTAATATTAACACCATTTTCAGTTACTATTCTCTTATCATAATCGATACAATATCCATTAAATTCATCAGTATTTGCTTTCTTTTCTGTATTATTAACATATACTCTTGATAAGATATTCTTTACTCTTAATACTAATTCACGATTTGAATATGGTTTAGCTAAATAATCATCACTTCCCATACCTAATCCTGTGATTCTATCGAATTCTTCAACACGAGCACTAGTAAATACTACTGGTGTTATTTTATTATTTTCCTTAATTTTCTTAATAAGATCATAACCAGAAATATCACCAGGAAGCATAATATCTAAAATCCATAGATCAAAACCATCATTTAAGTGTTCAGATGCTTTTTCTCCATCAGAGAAGGTTGTAACCTCAAATCCCTCTTTTTCTAGATATTTTTTTGTTAGTGAGGAAAGATTTAATTCATCTTCCACAATTGCAATTTTATACATAGCATCACCTCATATTAATTATTATATCTTATAAAATGATAAAGAACAACCAAAGGGTTGTTCTTTATCAACTTGAAAGAGTCATATTTCTTATAAAACATCAATATTATAGGGGATATATGATATTTCTATAAGACATTAATATGATAATTCAAAAATATCGTTATTTTATATTACAAATATGGGAAATCTTAAAAATTAGTTATCCTCATACATGTCTTCATAATCATCCATGTATTTGTTATACTTATCTTCTTTGAATTCCTCATCAGAATCTAGATCATCGTCTAAATCGTCATCGATGTCATCATCGTTAAGGTCATCTTCATCATCTTCATCTTCATCAAGATCATCTTCGTCCTCATCAGAATCTTCGTCTGAGTCTTCATCCTCATCCTCGTCTTCTTCATCAAGATCATCTTCATCTTCGTCGTCATAATAGTCGCTTTCTTCCTCTTCATCCTCTTCAATATAAGCATCTTTAGAGTTGAATGCTGAACCATCCTTGTCGAATTGATCTAATGATTGGTCTAACTTTAAATCCCAATTATTTTCGCCCATAAATACAAATTTTGAGCTTGTAGTTATATCAACATATAATTTAGTAGTTAATGTTTTCTTTTCATCATCTACTAAACCTTTACGATTTAATACTTCTTCAATTAATTCATAAATATTAATAGGAGCGCCTTTTTCTTGTAATACAATTACTGCAACTTCTAATAATGATAACTCAGAATAATTTTCCATGTTTATCCTCCAAAAATTAAATGCTATTATATTTTACTTAAAATATTAATATTTTTCAAGTATTTAATTAAACAATATCCATATTTTATGCTGATTAATCAATTCATTTTCAATAAATAGTGAATATGAAGCATAAATATTATTAAAATTTACACTTAAATCATCAGTAAATGATTCAAATTCAAACTTTAATCCAAGATTATTTTCAAAATATCCTGAGGTTTTTTGCTTATAAATTAGATTTAAATCCATTGTTGTATCACCTTTTCTAATAATATTTAGATTATTAGAATCAAATGATATATAAATCATAGTATTTTCAGTTGATTCATCTTTGAATGTATAAATACCATTTTCATATAAACAAATAGATTCAAATTCAGTAATATTTCCTTCTTTATCAATACTTTTAAATTTAGCAATCATTAGTATTCTCTTCTTCCTTCAAATGCCTTTAAAAGTGTCATTTCATCAGCATATGATAGGTCTCCTCCAACAGGTATTCCGTGCGCAATTCTTGTGATTTTTACTGGATATTGGCTTAATAATTCCTTTAAATATCTAGCTGTTGTTTCACCTTCAATTGTCGCATTTGTTGCTAAAATTAATTCATCTACTTGACCTTGTTTTACCTTATCAATTAATGAATCAATATTAAGATCATCTATGCTAATTCCCTTAGAAAAGCTGATTGCACCATTTAAAACATGATATATACCTTTAAATTCATTAACTTTTTCAATTGTTAATAAATCTTTTATAGATTCAACTACTATTATTTGTCGTTTATTTCTTGTTTCATCACTACAAATTGAGCAAAGTGATGTCTCTGTTATATTTCCACATGAAGGACAAATATGAATATCCTTTTTAATGCTTATCAAAGCATTAGTGAAGTCAGTTAAATCAACATCATTCATATTAAAAAGAGTATATAAAGCATATCTTTCAGCTGTTTTCTTACCAACAGATGGCAATTTAGCGTAGCAATCAATAAGATTTTCTAGAGATTTTGGATATTTATTCATATTAGAATAATCCCATTCCTCCGCCGAAGCCACCCATTAATTTTTGGCTTTCTTCTTCGATTTTCTTATTTGCATCATTGATTGCTAAAGCAATCATATCTTGAACCATTTCAAGATCATCTTTTGCTGCCTCTGGATCAATAGTAACTTCTACAACCTCATGGCTACCCTTTACTTTTGCAGTAACAACTCCTCCACCAGCACTACCAGTGAATACAGTTGCTTCAAGCTTTTCTTGAGCTTCCATCATTTGCTTTTGCATCTTTCTTAATTTCATCATTTGTTGTTGATTCATATTTATTCCTCCATTATTTTTAGACTTTCTTCATCAAATAAAGTCATTAATTTATCTTCAACTTCATCTTTTACTTCTGTTTTAGGCATTTTTCTTCTCTTGACACCTATTCTAATATTTTCTAATGATGGCTTTGGATTTGTAGTCTTATTATATTTAGATTTATAATCCTTAATTATTTTTTGCCATATAGATGTTGGTATACAAATATAATCTTTTATAGGCACACCAGCTTCATTGAATTCTTCTATAATTCTTAAATAATTTTCATAAGCCATTACTCTATTACAGAATCCTAAATCCTGTAATTCAACAATGAATGCATCGTTTGAAACTGCAACAATGTTTCCTCTAATTAAAATTTGAATTGCGAACGCACTTGATTGTTCTCCAATCTTAGACCAAACATTTTTAAGTTCTTCCCTTTTTGACTTAGATGCATTATTTATGATTTCTTCAATGTCCTTGATATTAATTTCATCAGGCCATGATTCTTCTTTATTTTCTACAACATTTTGTTGTGGTTGTGAAACACCGACAGCCGTTTCTTTAACTGCAACATTTTGTTTGATTTTTTCAATTTTATTTTCATTTGTAGTTGTATTCTCGATTTGTTCGATTTTTTCATCAATTTTTGGCTCTGCAGGAGCAACTTTTTCTTGCTTAATCTGATCTCTTACACTATTGATCTCATCAGCACTTGGAATATTTGGTACAAATGAATAATTATGATTAGGGTTAGAATTAATTTTTTGATTAGCTAACTTATTAGATAATAAATTAACTGTTTTTTCTAGACTTTCAATTCTATCAATTAAATTAGCTTCCTCATTTAATTTAATATCATTCATTTTTAATATAGCTAATTCTAAGAATGCTCTCTTTTGAGTTGAGAATCTCATTTGATTTAATGAATCATTTAATATATCTAACCATTGATATACTAAATTTCTTGAAATATTATTAGCTAAATCAATGAATTCATTGTTATGATACATTAGCTTATCTTCAACTACCGCATTATTTTTAAAAAGAAGAAGATCTCTTAAGAATAATACTGTATCATTTACTATTCTAGGAACCTCTTTTCCTTCCTTTATGATACTATTAAGTATCATAATAGCGTTAGTTTCACTATCAGATTTACATGCATTTAAAAGTTCAATGATCTTTACATAACTAATATTTCCACTTACTTGTAATACATCATCAATAGTAATTTCGGGGTTAATACTATAACTTATACATTGATCAAATATAGATAATGCATCTCTCATTCCACCTTCAGCAGAAGCGGCAATTTGATGCAATGCTTCATCTGTTATTTTTACATTTTCTTCATTAGCTACAATCTTTAATCTTCTTAAAATATCATTAACTGAAATTGCTTGGAAATCAAATCTTTGACATCTTGATAATATTGTATTTGGTAGCTTATATGGCTCAGTTGTAGCCAATATAAAGATTATATGCTTTGGTGGCTCCTCTAGTGTCTTTAATAAGGCATTAAATGCGGCATTAGATAGCATATGAACCTCATCTATGATATAAATCTTATATTTACCTTGTGCAGGTAAGAATTTAACAGTTTCTCTTAAAGATCTAATATCATCAGCACCATTATTAGATGCAGCATCGATTTCTATTACATCTGATACAGTTCCTTTTTGAATTCCTTGGCAAATTTCACATTCACAACAAGGATCAGCAGTAGGACCATGTTCACAATTCATGGCTTTAGCCATGATTTTTGCTAAAGTAGTCTTTCCTGTACCTCTAGGACCACAAAATAGGTATGCATGAGCTACTTTATTAAGTTTTATTGCATTTTGAAGAGTCTTGATAATATTTTCTTGACCAACAACCTCAGAAAACTTTTGAGGTCTATATGCACGATAAAGTGCTACATATGCCATATTTTTGCCTCCTAACCTAAATAATAAATATATTTAACATCTTTTTTATATACATGATAATAACTTATATATAAATCATTTGAACATAACAAATCTAAATTAGTAGTAATAAATCCATCTTTATTTAAATTTATTCCAACTTTGCTATAAGATTTCGATATTATATCTGTACAGTATGATTTATTGACTGTATCTAACATAAACAAATTATAATTATAACCATCTCTTATGTGAGAACTACAAACAGAAGTAACCTCACGTCTTTTTTCATCAGATAATTTAGCTCTTAATCCAACTATTTCAGTATATGGATCATCAGTTGCCCAGTAATCTAAATCAAATGTTTCTGAACAATTATCTCCATCACCTAAGCCAGTTGCTTCAATAGTTGTTTTATCTCCCTCGATATAACCTAATTGATAATCACCATATGATGGATTAATAAAGGCTGCATGCCCACCAACAAAGAAACTAACAACATTATTAATTAAAGGATTATCAGTTAAAATTACTTGAGTAGTAACTAAAATATCAGTAGAAGTACCAGGATAAATTAATCCATCCTTTGTAAATGCTTCTTTATTCTCGTCAGACTCTATTTTATAATACCTAGTTGTAGGTGTTGATATATCCTCCTGAAAGACACCTTTAGACTTAAAATTCTCAAGTAAAATAGATCTATGAACATTTTTTACAGCCGCATTGGTTATGCCCCATACAACTATAAATATTAAAAAACTTCTTAATGCAATTAAGGTAATTTTAAAAATTTTTTTCATAATATTATTTTATCATAAATAATAAAATAATGGAATAAAATACGAAAAAGAAAACCTGGTTTTTTTTACCAGGTTTTATCTTACTTATTTTCGTTATTTTTTGGCTTAATAACAATGGCTCTTTCTTCGCCTTCACCCTCAGATTCAGTATAAACATCATGCCAATCACTTAATTTTTCATGAATAACACGGCGTTCAAATGAATTCATATGTGGAAGCTTAACTTCAACCTTAGTTCTAGCAACCTCTTTAGCAGTTTTAGTAGCTAAAATCTCAAGTTGACGTGCACGATTAGCACGATATCCACCAATATCTAATGTTACTACGATATGATCTTTTGTATATGAAGAAATTAAAGCTCTTAATAACATTTGAATTGCTTCAAGTGTCTTACCCTTAATACCAATTAATAATGAATTTTCATATGAATCAATGATGTAATGAATTTCTGATTCATTATTAATGCTTCTAGCTTCAATTTGATAGCCAATATTCATTGATCTTAAAATATTTTCTAAATATTTTTTACCTTCATAAGTAAGGTTAATATCAACTACAGCTTCACAATTTAAGCCTTCTGGTAATTCACCTAAAACATTAACAAATATTTTTTCACTTGATATATGTAATTTCTCAACAGCGATAGCCTGAGCTTCCTCCATTGTTTTAGCAATAAATTCAACCTTTTTTTGCATCATTATCACCCTATAATATTATTTTTCTTTTGAGATTTTTCATAATTGTGTTCATTAATTAATCTACCAATTTGTGATTGACCAATTTGATAAACACCACCGATTAACCAATAAATAGCTAAAGAAGTAGAAGATAGTGACATAAATACAAACATAACATTCATAATTATCATCATCCACTTCATTTGATTTTGTTGATTACCTTGTTTTTGATTCTTTGCATCAGGATATTTCTTCTGATACTTTAATGGTCTTTGACCTAACTTTTGTTGTAAGAATGTAACAGCACCAAATAATAATGCTACTACAAGACCAAATATTTTATCTTTAATATCTTCAGCATTGAAGAAAGAAGTAGTCATATCAAATGTTCCAAATACCTTAACATTACTTAATGCAAAGTCTCCAGCAACTTCTACAACTGTTGAACCATTAACTGTAACATGCTTTGTTGCGTTAACTCTTTGAACAACCTCATACATTGACATGAAGATTGGGAATTGTAAGAACATTGTAGTCACACATCCAACTGGGTTTACTTTGTTTTTCTTGTAAACCTGCATCATTTCTTGTTGCATCATTTGTTGACTTCTTTGATCTGTTCTACCAGCATATTTTCTTTGAACCTTTGCAATCTCTGGTTGCATTAATTGCATCTTAAGGCTCATACCATTTTGCTTAGAATAAATAGGCCATGCTGCAGTTCTTACTATAATAGTAGTAAAGAATATACCCCAGAAGTAAGAATTACCACATGCTTTACCAATATTTGAACAAAGCCAAGCAATAGGCCAAGATAAGATATTAATTGGCCATGCCCATAATGCATACCAGAAGCCTTTTCCACCATTCCATAGGTCAATCCATTCTTGTGCATAAGTAGTATATGGCTTAGAATACCAGTTTTTTGAATCAAATCTACAGCTTGAAAGAGTAATAATTAATACAGCTAAAAGTAATACAAGCACAAATTTATATCTGTTCTTATAAATAAATTTAGTCATTTTTATCTCCTTTTAGTAGTTTATGCTTATTAAATAAATATTCCAATTGTAATTTCATGGTAATAAAGTCAGCTTCATTAACCTTTGGTCTTACAATTATAAAAACATCAGTGTTAGAATTTAAGTTAATATCTAGATTATCAATAATAGAAGTAACCTGTCTTTTAACTTTATTTCTAACAACAGCGTTACCTATTTTTTTACCTACACTAATCGCATATCTAAAATGATTGGTTTCTAAATTCTTTCTTTTATATACTGTAAAAAATTGATTAGAGAAATATTTCTTTTCTTTTAAAATCAATTCTATTTCATTGTTTTTCTTTACGCGATATTGTTTTTTCATAGAATATCCATAATTATTGAAAAAAAATACGACCAAAAAAATAATTTGTTCTGGTCGTACTAGTTATCAATTAAATTATTTAATTATTAAGCAGTTAATTTTTTTCTGCCCTTTTTACGTCTAGCAGCTATAACTTTTCTTCCGTTCTTTGTAGCCATACGAGCACGGAAACCATGAGTTACTTTTCTTTTACGCTTATTAGGTTGATAAGTTCTTTTCATAGATTACATACCTGCCTTTCTTAGAAACCATGCTGTTTTATTCTATCAAAAACTACTATTTATGTCAAGAAAAAAACTAATAATTTAATTAAGAAAAATTAATGAAAAATTTTCATAAAAAATAAGGTGAATAATTATCAAAAAATTTGTTAATATTTTTTTATAAATTGTGGATAACTTCTCCACTAAGTTTTCAACATGTTAATTTGTGTATAATGCCCAAAAATATTGATTTTGAGCCACTTTAAGGCTGACTTATCCACATTTTTAAGTGTTTCTTTTTCCAATTTAACAAAAACTTATCCACATTTTAGGTGGAAAACTTTTTATTGAAACTACTTTTTTTTATGATATTATTTATTCGAATTGAGGGTGAAATTATGGTTGAATATCAAGAGATTTGGAACAATGTTCGGGACCAACTAAAAAAGAATTTAGCTCCACAAACATTTGACCAAACATTTGGTGAAGTAAAAAAGGTAATTAGACAAGAAAATGGAATTATTTATGTATCTACGCCATCTTCATATTCTAGAAGATTAATAAATAATATTTATTATAAAACAGTACATGAAATATTAAAAGATATAACAAATGAGAATTTAAGATTTAAATTTATATCAGAAGATGAAATTGAAAAAGAAAAGAAGCCTCAGCTAATTAAACAATTAACTAAAACTGATTTAAATCCTAACTACACATTTGAATCATTTGTAGTAGGAGATTCTAATAGAATGGCTTACTTAACATCTTTAAAGGTTGCCGAAAACCCAGGTGTTGTCTATAATCCACTTTATATTTTTGGTGGAGTAGGTTTAGGTAAAACCCATCTAATGCAAGCTATTGGTAATTATATTTTAGAACAAAACCTTAATACTAAAATATTATATGTTCAGGCAAATGATTACTTATCTGATTATACAAGAGCTTTAAGAGATAAAAATTTAGCTGGATTTGAAGAAAAATATGAGAATATTGATGTTTTATTAATAGACGATATTCAAATGTTAACTGATAAAACTCAAACTCAACAACAATTCTTTAAATTATTTAATGAACTTGATAATAATAATAAGCAAATTATTATTACATCAGATCGTCCTGCCGCTAAATTAAATGGTTTCATGGATAGATTAACATCTAGATTCGAAAAGGGGGGAGTAGTAGATATTAACCATCCAGATTTTAATCAAAGAGTTAGTATTTTAAAGAAAAAATCACAAGAATTATCACAAGTTCCTATTTCTGATGAAATTATTAATTATATTGCTGAAAACTTTACTGATAATGTAAGGGAACTTGAAGGTGCATTAAATAGAATATTAATATATTCTGAAATGTATTCAAATATGCCTCTAAATTTATCATTAGCTAAAGAAGCACTAGATGTTGTATTAAAAAATAAGGTTGTAAATCCTGAAAAGAACTATGATGATGTATTAAGTGTTGTTGCCAGCTGGTATTCAATTACTGTGGCAGATATTTTAGGATCATCAAGAAATGCTAAATATGCACTACCTAGACAAATAATAATGTATATTTTAAAAACAAGATATCATTTAACATATAATAAAATAGGTAATATTTTAAATGGTAGAGATCATACAACAGTAATGTCTGGTTGTACTAAAATATCAAATGAAATTAAAACAAATGATGAATTAAAAATGGCAATAGAAGCTATACTAAAAAAAGTTTAATATATGTGGATAAATTCTTTATTTTCCACAATTATTATGATATAATAAATAGCGTAATTTAGGCGTTTTTTGGACTTATCCACAAACACACATTCTATATTATAAATATTATAAAAAAGATTATTATATTTTTTATTCGGAGGGGTTTATGAATCTAGTAATTGATAGAGAAATATTACTTGAAAATTTAAATACAATATCAAGAGGTCTTCCTGTTAAATCACCAATGCCAATTTTAACTGGTATTAAGCTTTATGCTACAGATACAGATTTATTTATGACTTCATCTAATACTGATATTTCAGTTGAAGTAACAATTAATGATGCATCACTTCAAATTATTGAAGCAGGTCAAACTGTAGTACCTGGTAGATTCTTTATTGATATTATTAGAAAAATTAATTCTAAAAAGGTAAGCTTATTCCTTTCTGAAGATAAAATTTTAATTATAAAGGCTGATAGAGGTGAATATAAATTACATATTATGGATCCTCTAGATTATCCTAAGATGGATTTTGTTTCTCAAGAAAATCCATTAGTATTATCTGCAGATTTAATTAAATCAATAGTTAGAGAAACAGTATTCGCAACAGCACAAAATGAAAAGAAGCCAATTTTAACTGGTGTTAATTTAAATAATACAAGTGGTAAATTAGTTATTACAGCTACAGATTCATTTAGATTATCACAAAAGATTATTTCTATCCCTGATTATAAAGATTTTAATATTACAATTCCTGCAAAATCATTAGATGAATTATCAAAGTCAATTGATAATTATGGTGATAATATTAATATTTATTTATCTTTAAATAAAATGCTTGTTACATTTAAAAATATTTGTTTTCAAACAAGATTATTAGATGGTAATTATCCAGATACATCTAGATTAATACCACAAGAATTCCCAATTGTATTAAAGTTTAATAAAGATGAGCTTGCTGCAGCAGTAGAAAGAGTATCTTTATTATCACCAAGAGATAATACAAAAGATAAAGAAATTACTTATAGTATTATTAAATTATCTATTAAGAGAGATAGAATTATTGAAATATCTACAAACAATTCAGTAATTGGTGATGCTAAAGAAGAATTAATTCCTACATCTGTAGAAGCAGCTAATTCAATTACTATTGGATTTAGTTCTAGATATTTATTAGATTCTTTAAAGAGCTTCATGTCTAGTGAAATTTCATTAAACCTATCAGGTGAAATTAGACCATTCATTATCAAGGGTGAAAATGATGCAAATTTAACACAATTAATTTTACCTGTTAGAATGGAAAATTAATAAATTAAGGTTAACATATTGATTTATGTTAACTTTTTTTATGCTTAAAAATATTTTAAGAGAATTATTTAAATTCAATTTAATATATCAAAAATCCCTTTTATAGCGTTTTTCTATATTTAGTTATTAATTTACTAATAGCTATAAAAAAATTAAAAATAAAGGGAATTTTCATTAAAATCAATTGAAAACCCCATATCTATATGATATAATCATATAGAAAGAGGGATTTTTTATGATACCTGTAAAAATTACAACAGAATACATTGAATTGCAGATGCTACTTAAAATGCAAGATATAATTACATCTGGAGGACAAGCAAAATACTTCTTACAAGAAAACGATGTTTTCGTTAATGGAGAGTTAGAAAATAGAAGAGGTAAAAAGCTATATCCTGGAGATAAGATTAAGGTTTTAAACCAAGAATTCATAATTCAAAAATGATTAAGAAAATAAAATTAAAGAATTTTAGAATATTTGATGATGCCACATTTGATATTAATAATCCATTAGTAATATTTTCTGGTAAAAATGCAGTTGGTAAAACATCAATATTAGAATCAATATTTTTGTGTTCAACATCTAAAAGTCATCGTGAAAATGATTTAGTAAATTTAATTAAAAATGACAGCTTAGCATCGAGCTGTGAAATTATAGCTGATAAAAGCTATAGGGTTGTAATTTCAAAGGAAGAAAAAAGTTATTTCATAAATAAGACATTATATAAAAGAATTTCTGATTTTATTGGAGATTTAAAGATAGTAATGTTTTCTCCAGAAGATCTAAGTTTAATTGATGGAGCTAAATTAATTAAAAGAAGATTCTTAGATTTAGAAATATCTTTATATGATAAAGAATATCTAAAAAATCTTTCGTTATATAAGAAAATATTAAATGAAAGAAATAATTTATTAAAAGAAGAAAAAATAGATAAGGTCTATTTAAATCTTTTAACAGATGATTTAGCTAAATACCTTAGTGTAGTTTATAAAAAGAGAATAGAATTTATAGATGTAATAAATAATTATCTAAAAACTATTTGTGATGATCTAAAGATTAAAAGTATTTATTTAGAATATTATCCTAGCTATGATCCAAATGATATATCTAAAAGTCTTAAAGGAAAGATTGATAAAGATATTTTAAATCGAAATACAAATATAGGGTGTCATAGAGATTATTTTATTATCAAAATGGATGATAAAGATTCTAGTATATATTCATCAAATGGTGAGAAGCATTTAATATGTATAGCTATTAAGTTAGCAATAAAACAATACATAACAACAAAATGTAATGAAGAACCAATTTTATTGTTAGATGATATATATCAAGCACTAGATAAAGAGAAAATTAAAAAAATAACAGAATATATTAAAAAATCAAAGCAAGCTATTATTACTACTACATCAATAATAGAAATCCCTGATGAGATTTTAAAGGATGCATTAGTATTAAGAATAGAAAATAAATAAGGAGAGAAAAATGGAAAAGGACTTAAATATCGAAAACGTATCAAATAATGAAGTAGATGATATGACATCTGGAAATCCTGATGCTTCAGGATACGATTCAGGAAAAATCAAAATTCTAAAGGGTCTTGAACCAGTTAGAGAAAGACCAGGTATGTATATTGGTTCTACTGGTGTTGTAGGCTTACATCATCTTGTATGGGAAATTGTAGATAACTCAGTTGATGAAGCTTTAGCAGGATATGCAAAACATATCGTTGTTGAAATTTTACCAAACAATGTTATTCAGGTTACTGATGATGGTAGAGGTATGCCAGTTGATCTGCACCCTGAAACAAAAAGACCAGCTCTAGAAGCAATATTCACTGTATTGCATGCAGGTGGTAAATTTGATGATGAAAATGGTGAGGGAGCATATAAGGTATCTGGTGGTCTACATGGTGTAGGTGCATCTGTAGTTAATGCCTTATCTGAATGGCTAGAGGTTACAGTATTAAGAAATAATAAAATGTATACTGAAAGATTTGAAAGAGGTAAAGTAATTGGTGACTTAGTTGAGCATGATACATCAGATCATACAGGAACAATAGTTACATTTAAGCCAGATTATGAGATTTTCCATGATACATTAGAATTTGATTATGAAACTATTAGAAAGAGAATGCAACAAACAGCATTCTTAAATAGTATTTTAACAATTACTGTAAATGATAGTAGAAATCCAGATAATGTTATTTCTAATACATATCATTATGATGGTGGAGTTAAGGAATATGTTAAGTTCCTTAATGATGGTAAAACTGTAATTAATTCTAATATTGTTTATTGTAACAGCATTGGATCATATAAAGAATTAAACAGTGATGGTAATGAAGTTGTTAGAAAAATCGATATTGAAGTAGCTATGCAATATAATGATGGCTACAACCAAACAATTTTCTCTTTTGTAAATAATGTAAATACTCATGAAGGTGGATATCATGAAGAAGGATTCAAGATGGCACTTGCTAGAGTATTAAAGAAATATGCTGATGATAATAAATTACTAAAGAAAGACGAAGAAATGTCTAGAGAAGATACTCTAGAAGGTTTAGTAGCAATTATTTCAATCAAGCATCCAAATCCTGAATTTGAAGGACAAACAAAGACTAAGCTAGGAAATACTGAAGTTAGAGCTTTAGTATCTCAAGCATTTGGTGAAGCCTTAGATAGATATTTAAAGGAAAATCCAAATGTAGCTAAGACAATCATTGATAAGTGTTTATTAGCAGCAAGAGCTAGAATCAATGCTAGAAAGGCAAGAGAAGCAACAAGAAGAAAATCTCCTTTAGATTCTATGATGTTTTCGAAGCTTGCTGATTGTAGATGTAAAGATCCAGCTAAATCAGAAATGTATCTAGTAGAGGGTGATTCTGCCGGAGGTTCTGCTAAATCAGGTAGAAATAGTAATTATCAAGCAATCTTACCACTTAGAGGTAAGGTATTAAATGTACAAAAGGTTCAATTATCTAGAGCATTAGAAAATAATGAAATATTATCAATGATTCAAGCAATTGGAACTGGAATTGGTGAAGAATTTGATATTACAAAGGCAAGATATCATAAAATCGTAATTATGACCGATGCCGATGTCGATGGTGAGCATATTTGTATTCTATTATTAACATTCTTCTATAGATTCATGAGAGGATTAATTGAAGCTGGTTATATTTATGTAGCTAAGCCACCTCTATATAGAATTCAATTTGGTAAACAATTAGATTATGTATATTCTGATGAAGAATTAGAACAATATAAAGCAACAAAATATGCTAATAAGAAATATGATGTTCAAAGATATAAAGGTCTTGGTGAAATGGACCCATCACAACTTTGGGAAACAACAATGGATCCAAAGGTAAGAACATTAGTACAGGTTCATCTAGATGATGCTGTAGTTGCAGATCAAACATTTGAAATGCTAATGGGCGAAGAAGTAGAGCCTAGAAAAGACTTTATTCAAGCAAATGCTCATTTTGCTGATAATCTTGATATTTAATTAAGGAGTTAATTATGGCACAAAGTGAAAAAGATTTAGAATTTGAAAAAGCACTTGAGGATCGTAAGAATGATTCTATTGAGCAATTAGATGTTAATAATAAAATGAAAACATCATTCCTTAATTATGCAATGAGTGTTATCATCGCAAGAGCATTACCAGATGCAAGAGATGGTTTAAAGCCAGTTCAAAGACGTATCTTATATGGAATGAATGAATTAAAGGTATTCTCTAATGTACAACATAAAAAGTCAGCGAGAATTGTCGGCGACGTAATGGGTAAGTATCACCCTCATGGTGACTCATCTATTTATGAAGCAATGGTTAGAATGGCACAAGATTTCAGCTATAGATATCCATTAGTTGATGGTCATGGTAACTTTGGTAATATCGATGGTGATGGCGCAGCCGCAATGCGTTACACAGAAGCTAGATTATCAAAGATAGCTATGGAAATGCTAAGAGATATTGATAAAGATACTGTTAATTTTGTTGAGAATTATGATGCTACAGAAGTAGAACCTAATCTATTACCTGCAAGAATCCCTAACTTATTAGTTAATGGTACAACAGGTATCGCAGTAGGTATGGCAACAAATATCCCACCCCATAATCTTGGTGAGGTAATTGATGGATGTGTTGCATTAATTAGAAATCCTGAATTAACATCAGAAGATTTAATGGAATACATTAAGGGTCCAGATTTCCCTACAGGAGGTCAAATCCTTGGTAAGGAAGGCTTAAGAAATGCATATTGTACAGGTAATGGTACAATTATAATTAGAAGTAAGGCTCATATCGATGAACTTGATAATGGTAAGCATGAAATTGTAGTTACTGAAATTCCTTATGGTATTAATAAACAAAGAATTTTAGAGCGTATTGCTCAAGTAGCTAAGGATAAGATGATTGATGGTATTACAGATTTAAGAGATGAATCATCAATGGCAGGCTTACGTATTGTTATAGAATTAAGAAGAGATGTTACTCCTGAAGTAATATTAAATAGCTTATACAAATATACACAACTTCAATCAAGCTATGGTATGAACATGGTATGTCTTGTAGATAATAGACCAGTAGCTATTACATTACATGATGCACTAGATGTTTATATCCAACATCAAATTGATGTTATTACTAGAAGAACAGAACATGATCTAAAGAAAGATTTAGATAGAATTCATATTATTGAAGGTTTATTAATAGCTCAAGATAATATTGATGAAGTTATTCATTTAATTAGAAATACTAAAGATGGTACAGAAAAAGAAAAGCTTATGACTAGATTCAATCTAGATGATGTACAAGCTCAAGCTATATTAGATATGAGACTTCAAAGATTATCTGGTATGAATTACAATAAGCTAGTAGAAGAAAAGAACTTCTTAATGGCAGAAGTTGAAGAATATAGAGCAATCCTTTCTGATATTAATAAGAAGAACGAAATATTAATTAAGGAAATGCTTGAAATTAAAGATAAATATAATGATGTTAGACATAGTGAAATAGCATTAGATGCTCAAATTAATATTTCTAATGAAGATTTAATTACAAGAGAAAATGTTATTGTTACAGTTACTAACAAAGGTTATGTTAAGAGAATGAAGCAATCTGAATATCAAGCTCAGCACCGTGGTGGTACTGGTATGAGTGGCATGAAGACACATTCAGATGATGATGTATCAATGCTAGTTCCAGCATTCAGCCATGATTATCTATTATTCTTTACTAATTTAGGTAGAGTATATGCTCAAAAGACTTATTTAATTCCTGAAGGAACAAGAACTTCAAAGGGTACTCCACTTGTAAATGTATTTGAATTTAAGGAGGGCGAGCAATTAGCTACATTAGCTACAGTTTCAAGCTTAGATGATGAAAGCTATTATTTATTCTTTGTTACTAAAAAAGGTGTTACAAAGAGAACAAAGCTTGCTGATTTCAAAAACATTAGAACTTCTGGTATTATAGCAATTAATCTTGATGAGGATGATGAATTATTTAAGGTATTCTTAACTAAGGGTGATAATAATATCATCTTAGGTGCTTCTAATGGTAAAGCAATTAAATTTAAAGAGTCTGATGTAAGATGTATCGGTAGAAGTGGTGCCGGTGTTAGAGGTATGTTATTAGATAATGAAAATATTATTGGTGCCTCAGCATTAGTATCAGATGAAACTCAGATTTTGGCAATTACATCACATGGTTATGGAAAGAGAAGCTTAGCTTCTGAATATCGTCTACAACAAAGAGGTGGTTCAGGTGTTAAGACTGTTAATGTAACTGAAAAGAATGGCGATCTTGTTATGTTAGCAGCTGTAACTGATGACCAAGATTTAATTATTACTACTAATAAGGGTACAGTAATTCGTATGCATGTATCTGATATTTCAATTTCAGGTAGAAATACACAAGGTGTTATTTTAGTTAAAATTAGAGATAATGAATATATTGCAAATATCGCGATAGTAGACAAAGAAGACGAAGTAGAAAATGAAACTAATGAGGAAAAAGTAGAAATAAAAGAAAATGAAGAAAAAGTGGAGGAATAATTTATGAAGAAGTATGGGATTCTCACTTTTAGCGTATTTTCAATATTAACTTTACTACTTGTAAGCTGTGGTAGAGGACAAGATAATATATTAAAAATGGATACATTTGATGTCGTTATGAGTATATTCTTTGTCTTATTACTTGCCATAGTTGTAGGAGTATTTGTATATTTTATTGTGAAACATTTTAGACAATAAATAACATTTGAGAGACTGAAAAAAATCAGTCTCTTTTTTGTTAAAATTTTTCCAAAACTTAATTATGTAAGAAATATTACACATTATTTTATTTTGTATAATAATTTATTAAATATTTCAAAAAATATGCATAGAAAGCGTTTACAAGCGTATATTTGTGTGTTATACTTTGTGTGTCTTAATTTTATTAACATATTATCGAAAGGGGAGAATAAAAGTGAATTTAATTAAGAAAACAGTTGCAGGAGCAATGTGTGTCGCAGCTGCTGCGTGCTTTTTTTCAGCAGTAGGTACATCTGCCGCTTCATCAACTTCTTGGAATTTTAAAAATTCAAATTTTAAAAATCTAGGAACAATTAAATCAACTACAACAGTTGATAATTTAACTTTAACTGCCAACTCTTCAAAAACTATGCAAATAAAGGCTAATACAGTTAAAGTAGGTAGTACAAGTTACACTTATTGTTTAGCACTTGGCGGAGGAGGAACAACAAGTTATAGAAGCGTTAAGGTTCCTGTTTCAGGTGCATCAACAATTAAAGTAACATTAGATGCTTCAGCAAGCCGTACTCTTGTTGTTGCTAATTCATCCGGCTCACAAATAGGTACAATCTCTGCAGGAACAACTGCAGATACAAAGAGCTATAGCTATAGTGGCGGAAGTGGATATGTATATTTATATTCTTCAAATAGTAATATAAACTTATATAAGATTCAAGTAGATTCACAAGATGGTAGCTCAAACTCATCTTCAAGTGGAAGTTCTTCATCAGGAAGTAGCTCAAGTGGAAGTTCTTCTACAAGCTCAGGCAGTTCAACTGCATCAACTGTTTCAGGTAAGAGTGTTACTATGAATGGTACTAAGTATTCAACTATTCAAGCAGCATTAAATGCAGCTAAAAACTCAGGCAATTATACAATTAAGCTTGGTGAAGGCACTTATAATGAATGTCTTTATTATTATGGTAGTGGTACAGTAAAAATTCAAGGTCAAACATCATCTTCATATGGTTCTAAAGTAGTTATTTCTGCTGCAAATTCAGCAACTTTAAAGAAATTATCACAAGCAAATACAGCTCAAAAAGCTAGATGCTTATTTGAATTTGAAGGTTCTGGTAATCTTATACTAGAAAATATCACATTACAAAACACATTTGTTCGTCCATCTTCAACTGCAACAGAAACACAAGCAGAAGCAATTGGATTTGATTCAACTGGAACATTATCTGCTTATAACTGTTCATTTAAATCTCATCAAGATACAATTAGAACAAGCAGCAAGTGTTGGTTCTATAAGTGTTATGTTGAAGGAGATGTTGATTTTATTTGGTCAGAAAGAACTGGTCGTGTAGCTTTATTTGAACAATGTAAGATTAAGTCTATTTATGATTCAAATACTTCATATCATGACTCATTTATTTGTGCTCCAAGAATGGATGTTACATCAACAGCTTCAAAGGGTGTTGTATTCTTAGATTGTTCTATTGAATCAGATAGTAAAAATAAAACATATCTTGCACGTACACCTTGGTCTTCAGGATATTATAATCAAGTAGCATATATTAATTGTTCTATGTCAAATATTAAGAATGTTTGGTATGGATCACAAATTTCAACTAATTATGATGTAACAGATATTGGTTGGAAAATGGACTCAAAGACAGCTTCTAATTTAGGAGTATCTGGTAAGTCATATATTATGAGTGATTCAAAGAAATCTTCTGAATATGGTGATAGAGCAAAGATTATGAATAGATATTTTGATACTAATTCAAGATCTTATAAGAGCGAATCAAATGGCTGGGATTTAAATAGCTTTGCTTCAAATTCTGGATGGTTTGGTGGATCATCATCAAGTTCATCATCATCTTCTTCAAGCAGTAGTTCATCTTCTTCAAGTAGCTCATCAAGCTCAACTTCAGGAAAGACAATTACTGTAAAGAATGGCGGAACTTCTTTATCATCTGCTATTTCTCAAGCAAAATCTGGATACACAATCATAATCGATGGTACAGTTAAATCTGGTTCTGTAAAGGTTCCTTCAGGAGTTAATATCAAGGGTACTAATAACGCAACAATTGATTTCTCTCAAACATCAGGTTCTAACGGACGTGGATTAACATTAAATGGTTCTGGTTCAACTGTTGAATATATAACTGTTAAAAATGCATCTGATAATGGTATTTACATTGAAGGTTCTAATAATACTTTCAGAAATGTAACTGCAACAAAGAATAAAGATGCAGGTTTCCAAATTTGTAATGGTGGAGCTAACAATAAGTTCTATAATTGTTATTCAACTTATAATGCAGATTCTAAGGGAGAAAATGCTGATGGATTCGCATGTAAGTTACATTCAGGTGTAGGTAACTATTTTGAAGGATGTGTTGCAGAATATAATTCTGATGATGGTTGGGATTGTTATGCAGCTCATGGTGCAGTTACTCTAGTTAATTGTCAAGCTAATTACAATGGATACTGTGATGGTATTTATGGTGATGGTAATGGCTTCAAGATGGGTGGAGTTGACAACAAGACTTCAGGTCAAGCAGCTCACTTAGATCCATTAAATCATACATTAACAAATTGTACTGCAAAAGGCAATTACGCAAATGGTTTCGATAGAAACAACCAAAATGGTGTAGTAACAATGAAAAATTGTGTTGGTGATTCTAATAAGAAGAAGAACTTCAATTGGCCGGCATCTGGTACACCTTCTGCATTAGGATATAAAGTTACATTCGGTAAAGCTATTATTGATAGCTGTACTTCAAAGAATGGTAAAAATGATATCTCAGGAGCTACATTAAAAGGTAACTGTGTAGGATTTTAATTAATAAAACTACTTGTAATGAATAAAGGCTATAAGCAAAAATGCTTATAACCTTTTTTCTGTATGTCGGGCATGTTATATGTCTAGGGTGAAAGTCCCAAGAGAGGTAGTTGTCGCCAACTCGATAGCGACTTGCAAAGCGTAAACCAGTAATGGAGCGTGAAAAGAAGCAATAGCGAAATCGTGGCTCAA
>JAFRXJ010000015.1 GCA_017441525.1 Acholeplasmatales bacterium
TAGTTATTTACTTCAGATATTCTGAAGTTTTATTTTTAATATATTATCTTATTGACAAAGAAAGTATCTTATTATACAATTTTTAGTGTCAATATTTGGAGGTTTAGCTCAGTTGGGAGAGCATTTGCCTTACAAGCAAAGGGTCAGCGGTTCGAGCCCGTTAACCTCCACCATTTTTTGCCGACTTAGCTCAATTGGTAGAGCAACTGACTTGTAATCAGTAGGTTGTGGGTTCGATTCCTATAGTCGGCACCACTTAGGTAATCAGCGTTGATTAATTTCAACGCTTTTTTTATTTTTTTAATTATATTTATGATATAATTAATACAAGAAGGTGAATTATATGCGTAAAACTAAAATTATATGTACCTTAGGTCCTGCATGTGACAATGATGAATTATTAAAAGAAATGATAAAGAATGGTCTAGATTGTGCTAGATTAAATTTCTCTCATGGTACACATGAAGAACAAAAGGTAAGAATGGATAGAGTTAAGAAAATCAGACAAGAATTAGGAGTTCCACTACCTATATTACTTGATACTAAGGGACCTGAAATTCGTGTTAGATTATTCAAAGATGGAAAGGTTGAATTAAAGAAGGGACAAGAATTTACATTTTCATCTGACTTTGATTTAGTTGGAGACGAAACAAAGGTTGGCTTAACATATCCTGATTTAGCTAAATATGTTAATAAACCAGGAATTGTAATTCTTGCTGATGATGGTAAGATGTCATTTGAAACAGTAAGAATTGAAGGCAAAGATATTGTAACTAAGGTTTTAAATGATGGTACATTATCAAATAGAAAATCAATTAATATTCCTAATGTTGTTGTAGATATGCCTTATGTTTCTGAAGCAGATAGAAAGGATATTATTTTTGGTATCCAAGAATGTGTTGATTATATTGCAGCTTCATTCGTTAGAAGAAAAGAAGATGTATATGAAATTAGAAAATTATTAGATAAATATGATACATCTGGAAAGATTAGAATCATTTCTAAGATTGAAAATACTGAAGGTATCGAAAAGATGGATGAAATCATTGAAGCATCTGATGGTATCATGGTAGCTCGTGGAGATATGGGTGTTGAGGTTTCATTTAAATGTTTACCTCCAATCCAAAAGGAATTAATTAGAAAATGTTATGAATCAGGTAAATTAGTTGTTACAGCAACACAAATGTTAGATTCTATGCAACAAAATCCAAGACCAACAAGAGCAGAAGTATCAGATGTTGCTAATGCAATCTTTGATGGTACTACTGCAATCATGTTATCAGGAGAATCTGCCGCAGGTAAATATCCATTAGAATCAGTATCTGCCATGAGAGATATTGCAGATTATACTGAAACTAACATTGATTATAAGAAGAAATTCTTTGATACAGATCTAGATTTAGGTGATGATTTCTTATCAGCTATTTGTAATGCTGCAGTTTTAACTGCATACCAAGTAGATGCAAAAGCTATTATTTGCGTTACAAACCATGGTCAAACAGCATTTAAGATTTCTGCATATAGACCAAATTGTCCTATTATCGCAATTACAGTAAATGAAAAATCATGTAGACAATTAAATCTTGCATGGAATGTATTCCCTGTATATGCTGAAAAGAAAAATACAATTGATGAATTATTCCAATACGCAATTGATAAAGCGTTAGAAACAAAAATTGTTAATCATGGAGATAAAGTTATTATCACTGGTGCTTCAGGCGTAGGAGAAGCAATTACAGATACTATTAAAATTCATATTTTATAAGAAAAATGCCCATTATTTGGGCGTTTTTTTAATTATAAAAAAAGTAAAAAAATCTATTGATTAATTATTTTTCTTATGCTATAATAAACGAGCGTATTTAGTAGAAATGCCGTAATTCGGGATTTAGCTCAGCTTGGTAGAGCGCTTGGTTTGGGACCAAGATGTCGTAGGTTCGAATCCTATAATCCCGACCATTTACAAATGCGAGTGTAGTTCAATGGTAGAACCTTAGCCTTCCAAGCTAACTACGTGGGTTCGATTCCCATCACTCGCTCCAATGAATATAACAATCTCTAACAAAAGTTAGAGATTTTTTTATTTATAAATTGTTATAAATTGTTATAAATAATTATAACTATAATTATTAGCTTAAATATGATAGAATATATCTATGTAGTATAGAGGTTTTATTATGGAGATTAGAGATGTTGTATACGAAGAAATAAAAAAAATAGTAGATGTTGATTTCGATGATAATACATTATTTAAAGAAGATTTAGGTCTTGATTCTTTTAAAGCATTAAATTTATTAATTAGTTTAGACAACAGGGGAATATGTTTTAAAAGTGAAAAGCTTAATTCGATAAAATCTATTGGTGAATTAATTAATAGTTTGGAGTTAAAAAAATGAAAAACTTAGTTATTTGGATGCTAGAATCCATAAAAAAATATGGAGATAAAGTATTTATAGTTAACAAAGAAAAAGAATATTCATATAATGACTATTATAAAGATATGATGAGAGTATATAAAAGTATTGATGGGTATAAGGTTTTAATAAAACCAACTGATAAATATTTTTATACACTAGCAGTAGGTGCTTGCTTATTCAAGCATACTATGCCTTTCTTATCAAATCCTTCAAGTAATGTATATGATAATTATAAATTTGATTTAGTAATTGATGATGATTTTATTTCTAATGCTTTAAAAAATGATTTTGAAGAATATGTATACAATGACTTTTCAAATAATGATGTAGCATGCGTATTATTATCATCAGGCACATCACAAACACCTAAACCAATTGTACTATCTCATAAGGCAATGGCTAGAAATATTGAAGCAGGATTTGAAATTTTTTATATTGGATCTAATTGGAAATTTGTAAGTATTTTACCACTTGATCACGCATTTGGTATTACAAGTGATTTCTTAGATTTAATGTTTTCAGGTGCGACTATTTGTTATTCATATACAATTATTGAATTCTTTATGAATTTAAAAAGATATAATCCTAATCAAATTAGTATTCCAATCAACATTTTAAAAACTATTTGTCAAATGTTAGATGAAAACGGAAAACAAGTATTAGGTAATAATATGGAACAAATCCTAGTTGGTGGATCTAAATGTAGCCAGGAATTAGTTGATTATTTTAAAAAATATAATGTTACTGTATGTACAAGCTATGGCTTAACTGAATGTGCACCCTGTGTTTCGATTTCATCACCTAAATATTTTAAGGAAAATTCAGATGGAAAAGTATTTTCATGTCATAAAATGGTAATTGATGAAGATGGAAGAATCCTTGTCAAAGGAGATTCTATTATGTTAAATTATCTAGACTTATATGAAAAAGGAATTATTTGTGATTGTGTTGATACAAAAGATGTTGGCTATATTGATGAGGATGGATATATCTTTGTTACAGGCAGAGCTGATAATTTAATTGTTTTAGATAATGGATTTAAGATTCAACCAGAAAGTTTCGAAAAGGATTTAATGAAAGTTCCTGGAATAATAGATTGTGTAATTTATTATTATGACAAAAAGCTTTATTTAGATGTTATTAAAAATAATGAATTAGTAGAAGATTTAAATAAGAAATATGATTATTTAGAAATAAATATTAATTTTGTATCTGATATTAAGAAAAATGCATTAGGAAAAATTGATAGAGGATATTATAAAAATGGAAAAAAGGAAGAAAACGCTAGGTTATAGATTTGTTAGATTAGTTTCTAGACCGTTTAATCATAAGCCTAAATTTATATATAAAGAAGATATTAAAGAAATACCTAGCGCAATCTTTATATGTAATCATAATTTTGAAAAAGGACCTACAAAGTGGAGCATTCATTTTCCATATGAATGTAGTATATGGGGTAATAATACATTCACAAGAACTGTAAAAGAATCTTGTGTCGCACTAGAAGATGCATTTATTAGAGGAAATACACCAAAGTGGTTATCAAAAATTATTGGTATAATAGGTGGTCCATTAGTACACCTAGGCTTTAAATATAGTAATGTTATTCCAGTATATAGAGATATGAGAATGTATATAACATTTAAACAAAGTATAGATGATTATGAGTCTGGTAAATCAATAATATTATTTCCAGATGATAATTCTAAAGGTTTTTTCTACGAAATTAGAACCATTATGCCTGGTTTTCTAATTTTAGCTAGACAGCTTCAACAAAAAGGACATGATCCATATATTATCTGTGCACAAGAATCACCTAATTCAAAAAAGATAATTGTTGATAAGCCTTTAAAGTTATCAGAATTAGATAAAATGTTTAATTCAGATGAAGAAATATTAGAATATTTTAGAACAACAATTAATGATTTATATATAAATTATTGTAAAGATAATAATATTAAAGAAAAAAGTGTAGAAAAGAATTCTTGATTATAGTAAAATCTTTTTGATGAATGGGGAAAGTTAGTATGAAATTTTTAACCAAAGAAGAAATAAAGAAACAGATATATAGGAATACGAACATTGTAGGAGAATATACAAAAAAATATTGGAAAATATTTTTATTTGTACTTTGTGCATTCTCTATCCTAGAGGTATTCTTAATTGTATATTTGGCAATACAATATAATATAAAGAAAGATATATTAGAAATAGATTATTTGGCATATTTGATATCATATTCACTTAGCTTATCGATATCAATAGTATGTATAATATTTATATTATTAAATAGAAAACATAGAATGTCTAATCGAAAGCTTGCTATAGCGTTACATATATATGCTATATTTATTACCTTATGGTCTTCATTTGAAGCTATCTTAGATTTAAGAAGAGGTATGGGTCCAATTGCCCACTATGGAATGATGGTATTTGTTGGTGGTATTCTAGTTATTTCTCCAATGCTATTTACTTTACTAATTGTATCATCAACTACTATGATTATTATTAGTAATGCAATCAATCATTATATATATTTTAATGAAAAAGGTGCTGGCCTAAATATGATTATATTCTTCGTAATCGTATTAATAATGGGATTCAGAAGTTATAGAATATATATTAAAGAGTCATTAGCAATGGATGAGCTTGAAGAGTTAACTTATAGAGATCAACTTACAGGCTTATTAAATGAAAGATCATATTTTATGGAATGTGAATCTTTAATTGATCAAATTGAGAAAAAGACAAATCCTAAATTTGGTATATTTGTAATGGACGTTAACAACGTAAAAGCTACTAATGATGTTCATGGTCATAGATTTGGTTGTCATTTAATCGTTACAGGTGGTCATAAACTTCCAGAAATATTTAAAACATCTAAGATATTTCATGTTGGTGGCGATGAATATATCGCAATTATCTATGGCGATGACTTAGAAAAGATGGATGATACAATTAAGAGATTTGATGATACATTACAATATCAAATGATTGAATTTGAAGGTAAAGAAATTATTTTATCTCTAGCAAGAGGATACGCTGTATATGAAGAAGGCTTATCATACAAAGAGGTATTTCAAAAGGCAGATAATGCAATGTATGAGAATAAAGTAATGGTAAAAGAAAAATATCATTTAGCCAAAAGATAATCCAACTACGTTGGGTTATTTTTTATTTTTTATTGATTACTTTATTTAATTTTTCTTTGTTTTGTGATATGATACTATGAGTATGGAGATAGGGGTAATATAATGATTAAGGAATTATTAATCGAACTAAAAAAATCATGCTTTTCAGTTTTACCGATATATTTATTAGTATTGATTTTAATGTTATTTAAAGTCATTACTCTTACAGGCTATGAAGTATTATCTTTTTCGTTAGCTACTATATTCTTGATTATTGGTATTTCATTATTTAATTATGGTGCAGAACATGCGATGACACCTATTGGAAGAATGGTAGGTAAAGGACTAACTAAACAAGGTAAGGTATTTATTTTATTAATTGTAGTATTTATCTTTGGTTTTTTAATTACTATTGCCGAACCCGATTTATCAGTATTAGCAACTCAAACAGAATCAGTATTTAATAAGTATTTATTGATATTCTCAATTGGTGCAGCTGTAGGATTTTTCTTATTACTTTCTATATTAAAGATTTTAAAGAAAATAAATTTAATTAGAATATTAAGTGTTTTATATATGTTTGCCTTTGCGATGGTTGCCCTACTTGCATACCAAGGCAAAGAAAACATGGTAGCATTATGCTTTGATGGCGGTGGTGTTACTACAGGCCCAATGACTGTACCGTTCTTAATGTCTTTAGGTGCAGGTATTGCGTTAATCTTAGCTCAAAAGAGTGAGAAGGATGCATCATTTGGATTTATCGCATTCTCATCTATTGGACCAGTTATTGTTATGCTATTATTATCACTTTTCTCAAAGAAGATGGATGGTTATACATTACCTGATTATAGCGTAAGTGATAATTTCTTCTTATCATATATTGAATGTGTATGGCATAAGGTTAAAGAAGTTGGATTATCTATTGCCTTATTATTCACATGTTATTTAATAATTGATTTAATATTCTTACGTTCTGGTAAGAAAAAGATTTTATATATGGTTAATGGATTAATATTTGCATATATGGGTCTAGTATTATTCTTAGCTGCAGTAGATGCAACATATATTGGAATTGGATTTAAGATAGGTAGTGAGCTTGCAAATTCAAATCAAGCATTAATAATTATTATCGCATTTATCATTGGTGCACTTACAGTATTAGCCGAGCCAGCAATTAAGATTTTAATTTCTCAGGTTGAGGAAATGACTAATGGCTTAGTTAAAAGAAGAAGTCTACTTGTAGCTCTAGCAGTAGGTGTTGGTGTTGCTATAAGCTTAGCATTTATAAGAATAATGTTTAAATTTTCAATTTTATATATAATTATTCCTGGTTATTTAATTTGTTTTGTATTAGCATTCTTTGTTCCCAAGATTTATACAGCAATCGCGTTTGATGCTGGTGGAGTTGCGTCAGGACCATTGACATCAAGCTTCATATTGCCTATGGCACTAGGCTTGTGTAGTGTCTGTGCTCCTGATGATATATTATCATATGGATTTGGTATTGTTTCATTAGTTGCTTTAAGTCCATTATTATCAATTGAAATATTAGGTGTATTCTCAGTGTTTAATAATAAGCGCAAGGTAAATAGTACATTAAAGAAAGTATTAAAAGAGGAAGATAAGATCATTATATCTTTTGGTGATTAGCATGAAAAAAAATACAAATTTAACAAAATTATATTTAATGGTAATTACCTTACCAAAAGGAAAGAAAGAAATAATAGGTGATATGCTAGAAAGATATGATGTTACAGCTTACCTTTCTACATTAGCTAGAGGTGCAATTGATAAGACATTTACAAAGGATTTAATGTTTTGCGTAATCAAAGAAGATCAAATCAAGGATGCAATGCTTACAATAGAAGATAAGTTTGCAAAATTTAGAAGCAATATATCAATGGTATATACAATACCACTTGATAGTATTATAGGCGTATCTAGCTATATGACGCTTGCAAATGGAGGTAAGAGATAATGGATGTTAAATTATATAATATCGTTGCCATAGTTAATGAAGGCTTTTCAGACTCAGTAATGGAAATCGCAAAAGATCAGGGAGCAAGAGGTGGAACTATAATTCCTGCAAATGGTAGTGTTACTGCTGATGCAATGAAATTATATGGTATTGGAATTCACCCGGAAAAAGAAATAGTATTGATTTTAGTTAATGAAAATTTAGTTAATGCTATATTAGAAAGATTATATGATAAGCTTGGTAGTCAATCTGATGCTATGGGTATATTCTTTACATTACCTGTTACTCACGCATCTGAAAACTTATTAAAACAATATAATACAAAGAAAGAAGAATAATAAAAAAGCCAACGTTTTTGTAGGGTACCCTACATTCTACGTTGGCTTATATTTTTTATTTCTTTAAAATTACTTTTGTTAATTCAACTGGATCCATAATCTTATCGCCTTTATATACTCTCATGTTTCCAGATGCAATTTCATCAATTAGGATTACTTCATTATTGTTGTAACCAAATTCAAATTTGATATCCCATAAATCTAATCCCATAGTTTTTAAATCATCAGCAACAATCTTTGTAATTTTTAAAGTTTGTTCCTTGATTGAATCATACATTTCAGCTGTCATAATATTTAATGCAACTAAAGCATCCTTTGTAACTAGTGGATCACCTAGTGCATCATTTTTAAATGTACATTCAACATATCCGCCTTCAAGTGGAGTACCATTTTTAATATATTCACCATATCTTCTGATGAATGAACCAGTTGCTACTAATCTACAAACAACCTCAAGACCATGTCCAAATACTTTTGCAGGTAAAACTTCCATCGTAGCATTTTCAACATCGGCACTAACATAATGAGTTTTAACTCCAGCCTTCTTTAAAATTTCAAAGAAGTGAATAGAAGTTTCAAGGTTTGCTTTACCGATACCAGCAATTTTTAAACCTACTGAATTCTCACCTGGATCAAACACTCCGTCTTTTCCAGTACAGTCATCTTTGAATTCTAATAATACATTTCCGTTTTCTAATTGGAATACATTTTTAGTTTTTCCTTCGTAAATTTTTTTCATAATTTCCTCCTAGTTATAAAACTATTGTATCATATAAGAGAAAAAATAATAATAAAATTATTATATTTATTTTTAATTGTGATATAATTCTATGGGAAGAGGTATTAAAATGGAAGAATTACAAAACAAAATAACAAAAGTAGAAATTGAGGATTATTCATTAGCTATCACAAAAGGTTATGAATATACTAACAAGGATGGAAAGCATAGATATTCATATAATGATGTTTATTATGTTGATGGTGAAAGAGTATGTAGAAAGCATGTTAACGACAAAGGTGATTTTTATTACAATGTTGAATTAATAGATGTTGTAATTGAAACATTCCCAATGAAGGATGGTTCACAAGGCTCTAAGACATATCCTTTATCTGAAACTCCTTATTTAGCAGCTAATGCTGATGAGGCAGATGAAGAAGTGTTAATGAATTATTTAAGATTTAAAACTCATAGATAAAAATAAAAAGCTTCGAGAGAAGCTTTTTTCGTCCTATAAAGAGCAAAAAAACAGGCTTAGGCCTGTTAAATGCGCACAATTTTGAACTTATTTAATTAAGCTCTTTCAATCTTTGCCTTCTTTAATGCTCTTGCAGAAATCTTAACCTTCTTAACATTTCCGTTTTCGTCTTTGATATGTACTGTTTGAAGATTAGCCTTCCAAGTACGACGAGTAGCATTTAAAGCATGAGATCTCTTGTTACCTGTAACTGTAGTTTTACCAGTTAAATAACATTTTGCCATAGTTACTACCTCCTTGCAACAAAAATCATTCAGCCTATTTATTTTACATTAGAAATATTTAAATAGCAAGAACTTTTTTAAAAAAGTTACCAATTAATATTATAATGTAATTATAATTATTAAAGGGGCCTCTCAAAGAACAGTTTGATTTGACAATTTGACTAATAAGTGATAATATTGTTATAACTAGTTTATTGTGGTGTACCACAATTAGGGGAAACTAGTAGAGGAGGATTATTATAGGTCATTGGTTTTTGCTAATTTTATGAAAAATTAGATATTGATTTCATTTATTTTAAGTTTAAATAGAAATACAGTATGACTGTATATTACATATATAATTATTTATCTTAGGAGGTATTACCACATGAGTGTTAGTAGTATTGATGTTGCACTTTTCAGAAGAATGGTAATAAACGGAGCCGTTAACCTCAAGAATAATCATGAAGAGGTTGATAGACTAAATGTATTCCCAGTACCAGATGGAGATACTGGAACAAATATGAGTATGACTGTTACATCAGGTATTAGAGACTTAGAAGCATGTGAGTCAAGCTCAATTATTGATAATGCTAAAGTATTATCTCGTGGAGCCTTAATGGGTGCAAGAGGTAATTCAGGTGTTATCCTTTCTCAATTTTTTAGAGGTTTATATGTTGGATTAAAAGAAATCCCACATAATTATTTATCAATAGAAGATTTTACAAATTGTTTACAATCAGGACGTGAAATTGCTTATAAGGCAGTTATGGAGCCTGTTGAGGGGACAATCCTTACAGTTATTAGAGAAGCAATCGCAGCTGTTAAGGAAAGATCATTTGATACAATTGATGACTTATTAGCTTGCTACCTAGAGGCAGCTAAGAAGGCTTTAGCTAATACACCTAACCAATTACCAGTTTTAAAGGAAGCTGGAGTTGTAGATTCAGGTGGAGCTGGATTTGTTAAAATCATTGAAGGAATGGATTTAGCCTTAAAGGGTGAAATTCTTACTGCAGCTGATGGTCAAGTTCAACCAGCAGAGGCTAAGAAGGAAGAAATTGATATTAAGTTCTTATATTCAATTGATTTCGTATTAGAGTTAAAGAAGCCTGATCAATTTGTTGAAAAAGAATTAAAGGCAGCTTTATCACTTTTAGGTGATTCTTTATCTGTAACAAGAGAAGAAAACCAAGTTAAGGCTCATATTAATACAAATAGACCTGGTAGAGCAATTGAAATTTCTCAAAAGCAAGGTGAATTCATTTCACTTACAATTGATAATAGAAAAGTTCAAATTGCAAATAATGCAAATAACCCAGTAGCTGCAGCACCTGCAGGAGCTCCTAAAAAGGAATTCGCTTTAGTTGCAGTATGCTTCGGTGATGGTATCGTAAACACATTTAAGGAATTAGGTGTTGATTATGTTATCGAAGGTGGTCAAACAATGAATCCATCTACTGAGTCATTTGTTGAAGCTATCAAGGCTGTAAATGCAAAGAATGTAATTATCATTCCAAATAACTCAAATGTTATTATGGCTGCAAAGCAAGCTGCAGGAATGGTTGAAGGTGTAAATGTTGCTGTTATTAAGGCAAAGACAATTGCTCAAGGATATGCATCTTTAGTTAACTATAATCCTGATGCATCTATTGAAGAGAATGTTGAAGCAATGACAGAACAAATTGAAAATGTAACTTCTGGTGAATTAACATATTCTATTAGAGATACAGAAATCAAAGGTGTAAAGATTACATCTGGTGATTATATGGGTATTTCAAATGGTGAAATTGTTGTTTCTACAGCGAAGAAGGATGATGCATTAAAGGATTTATTATCAAAGATCATTGATGATGAATCTGCAGTAGTTACTCTATTCTGTGGAAAAGATGTTTCTAAAGAAGAAATGAAATTTGCAGAAAGTGCATGTTTAGATATTAATCCTGATATCGATGTTGAATTAATCGCAGGTAATCAAGATATCTATTCATATATTATCGCAGTTGAAAAATAATAATAAATAGGCTGGTTCACCAGCCTTTTTTTATCAAAAGAGGAAGGAGGATATCATATGCAATTTGATTATGATGTATCTATAATAAAGGGAATTGGAAAAAAGACAAAAGAAGAATTGAATAAAAATAATATTTATACAGTAAAAGATTTATTATATTTTTTTCCTAAGACATATGATATCTTCGAAGAAAATCCTAAATTATTAAAATCAGAAGAGCTAACATTAATAAAAGGTACATTAGATGCCAATCCTGTTTTTATAAAAAAGAGAATGAATTCTAATTCAATCATTTTTTATTTAAATTGTTATGATAATAGGATTAAATGTATCTATTTTGGGGCTGATTATTTAAGATTTAAATTATATAAGGGGACAACATGTCTTTTATATGGAAAATATAATAGTCAATTTAAAGAATTTGTTGTTAAAAAGATATTTTTTAGTGATTTCGAATCTAAAATTGAATGTAATTATAAGATAAAAAATACAAATAATTCGACTATAAAAAGAGCAATTTTAGATATATATTCCAATGATATTTATATTAAAGAAACATTACCTGAAAACTTAGTTTCAAAATATAAATTATTTGATATTAATACTTATATTAAGAAGTCTCATTTGCCAGAATCACGAGATGATGTTAAACAAATATTAAGAAGAAGAAAATATGAAGAATTCTTTTGGTATTCAATTAGATTAGAATATTTAAAATCGTTAAGAGATGATTTAGAAAAGCCAAAAAGATTTTATAATGAAGCAGTTAAAGATTTTTTAGATAATATTCCATTTAAGTTAACAGAAGATCAAAAGACAGTTTTAAAAGAAATAGATAATGATATTTTTTCTGGTCGTCCTATGAATAGATTAGTTCAGGGTGATGTTGGATGTGGCAAAAGCATTGTTGCCTTATATTCAGCATATGTAGAGATATTATCAGGATATCAGGCAGCTATAATGGTTCCAACTGAAATTTTAGCAAGACAACAATATGAAGGTGCTGTAAAGGAACTTTCTAAATATGGAATTATTGTTGAATTATTAACATCATCTACAAGAAATAAAAATGATATTATAGAGAGACTCGCCAGTGGAAGAATTAATTTAATTGTTGGTACTCATTCTTTGATTGAAGATAAGATTAAATTTAATAAATTAGGTCTTGTTGTTATTGACGAACAACACAAATTCGGAGTTAGACAAAGACAAAAATTAATTGATAAATATAAATATTGTGATTGTCTATATTTAAGTGCAACTCCAATTCCAAGATCACTTGGCTTAACAATGTTTGGCGATTTAGATATTTCATCTATTCATACTATGCCTGAAGGAAGATTAAAAACAATAACGAAGATAGTTGACTATAATCATATTAATGGATTGATGAAATCAATTTCTAAGGAATTGGATAAAAATAATCAGGTTTATGTTGTTGTTCCATATGTCGAAGATAGTAGCGAAATGGATGTAATGGATATAGATAGAGCGTATAATCTATTTAAGGATTATTTTCCTAATAAAAACATTGTTCGTGTTCATGGACAAATGAATAGTGTTGAAAAGGAAAGTGTAATGAATGAATTTGTTTCTAGAAGAGCTGATATCTTAGTTAGTACAACCGTTATAGAGGTAGGTGTTAATGTAAAAAGAGCTACTGTAATGGTTATTTGTGATGCAGATAGATTTGGTCTTGCAACAATCCATCAGTTAAGAGGTAGAGTTGGTAGATCTAGCTTCCAATCTTACTGTATTTTATTGACTGATGATGTAGACAATAATCGATTAAGAATTATTGAAAATAATTTAGATGGCTTTAATATTGCAGAAGCTGACTTAAAACAAAGAGGTCCAGGCAATTATCTTGGTGAGACACAAAGTGGATACTTCGCGCTTGATTATGCAGATTTTTATGAGGATATAAAAATATATGAATGTGCTAAAGCTGACGCAATTGAATTACTTCCTAAATTTAAGAAAAAAGAATTAGAAAGTAATATATTTAATGATATAATTAAAAATGAAATGAAAAATCGAAATATAAATAATTAAATGGAGTGATTTATTATGATTAGAATAGGTGTAGATGCTAATGGCGGAGACTTCGGAGTTGAGACTACAGTTCCAGGTGCGATGAATGCCATTAAGATGTTTGATGACATTGAAATAACTTTATATGGTGATGAAAATAAAATAAAGCCTTTATTAACTAATTCTGAAAGAATTAAGATTGTTCATACAGAGAAGACTTTAAGCATGGGAGAAAAAGATCCTGTTAGAGCTGTAAGAAAAGAAAAGGATTCATCACTTTGTTTAGCAATGTATGCTGCTAAAAATGATGAAGTTGATGGTGTCGTAACATCAGGACCAACTCAATGCGTTGTTTTAGCATCACATGTAATCATTAGAAGATTACCACAAATGGAAAGAGTTGCATTATGCCCTATTATTCCAAATTTTGATGGAAAGCATAGATTAATGCTAGATGTAGGTGCGAATGTTGAATTAAAACCTGAGCACTTAGGTCAATTTGCAATCTTTGCCACTATTGCCGACAAAGAAATTTTTGGTGTAGAAAACCCATCTGTTGGTTATTTAAATATCGGTTCTGAGCCTGGTAAGGGAAGAGAAATCGATAAGGAAGTATATTATTATTTAAAGGATTTAAAAGGAATTAATTTCTATGGAAATATTGAGCCTGATCAAGCTATCAATTGTCCTACAGATATTATTTTAGCTGATGGCTATAGTGGAAATATTTGTCTTAAGGCAGTGGAAGGTACTGCAAAGACTATGGGAAAAATGCTTAAACAAGAAGTATATTCATCATTTAAAAATAAAATTGGTGGATTATTCTTAAAGAAAGGTCTTCATCACTTTGCTAAGAGAATGGATTCTAAAGAAGTTGGTGGAGCAATGATTTTTGGTATTAATAAGCCAGTTGTTAAAGCTCATGGTAATTCAGATGCATATGCATTTACATCTGCTATTAAGCAATTAAGACAAATGATTAAATCTAATATTATTGAAAAGGTTGTTCCATATCTTCCTGAAATAGAAAGGAAGGAAGAAAATGACTAATTCTGTTAAACTAGAGGATGTATTAGGCTACCATTTTAATAATAAAGAACTACTAACAATTGCGTTAACACATTCATCATATGCTAATGAGCATGATATAGAATGTAATGAAAGAATGGAATTTTTAGGTGATGCTGTATTAGAGCTATCTATGTCTAAATATTTATTTTCAAAGATTCAGTTAGATGAAGGTGTTTTAACAAAGACTAGAGCTAAAGCTGTATGCGAAACAGCCCTAAATATATATGCATCAAAGATTAACCTTGGCCAATATTTATATCTTGGTAAGGGTGAAGAGGCAACTGGCGGAAGAACTAGACCAGCTATTATTGCTGACGCGCTAGAAGCAGTATTAGGTGCTATATTTTTAGATTCATCATTTGATACTGTTTATGAAATAGTTAATAAGATGTTTATACCTTATATGGATGAGGTATTAAAAAATAAGGATTATAAATCTCAATTACAAGAAAAACTTCAAAGTGAGAAGAGAACTATCCATTATGAAATCACTAAAGATGAAGGACCTGCGAATAATAAAACATTTGAGGCAGTTGTATTCATGGATGATATTCTAATGGGTAGAGGTATTGGAAAAACTAAGAAGGAAGCACAACAAAATGCTGCAAAGGATGCATTAGAAAAGGAAGCACAAATTGGATAATATGTTAAAGAAAATATTTGAATCTGGTTATTTTAATTACCAGGATTTTATATTAGAAAACATCAAAAAACTATCTATATCACCTATTGAAGCCTTTATTTTAATTAAAATGCTTGATGCATTTAAAAATGATAAAAGAATTTTAATTGATAATATAGCTAAAGATTTCGTAGAAAAAAGAAAAAACATTGAAGATTCAATGTCTAATCTAATTGAAAAGGGCTTTTGTTCTATCTATATTTCTTATGATAATGGTTTAGGTGAAGAATCAATTTCATTAGATGGCTTTTTTGAGATTGCAGAAAGAATTATTAACAATGTAAATGCTTCAGATAAAAATGATGAATTAGCATCAGTAATTGAGTATTTAAATAATGAATTAAATAGAGTATTATCATCTCAAGAATTAGAAATAATAACAAGCCTTGTAAAGGAAGATTATTATGCATTAGATGATTTCAAAAAGGCGATCGAGGTAAAATTAAAAGATAAAAGTGTTATATCTATTAAATCTATCGCCAAGGCATTAGCTACTAAAGAAAAGAAGACAAAGGTTCAATCAAATAATGATTTGATGAAGGACTTTATTAAAAACGTAAAATAATGAATAAAGAAACTGCTAAAGATATTTTGGATACAATAAAAAATGAATATGTATCAAACCCCAAACCAGAATTAGATTTTAATAATAACTTTGAATTATTATGTGCTGTAATGTTGTCAGCTCAAACAACTGACAAACGTGTAAATGAAGTCACAAAGGAATTATTTAAAAAATATCCAACACCCCAAATTTTATCAAATGCTGATATAACTGATGTAATTAATATAATAAAGAGTATTGGTTTAGCTAATAATAAGGCTAAAAATATTATTAATTTATCAAATAAGTTAGTAAATGATTATAATTCAATTGTCCCAAACACAATTGAGGAATTAACAAAATTACCAGGTGTAGGAAGAAAAACAGCGAATGTTGTTTTAGGGCTTGGATTTAATATTCCTTCAATGCCAGTAGACACACATATTTATAGAATGAGCGTTAGATTTAAATTCATTAAAGAAGATGATAGTGTTATTACGGCAGAAGAAAAATTAAAAAAATATATCCCAAAGAATAGATGGATTGAAGCCCATCATTTGTTATTATTATTTGGCAGATATCACTGTAAAAGTCAAAATCCTTTATGTAAGGAATGTAAATTAAAAAAATTTTGTATAAAAAAATAGATATAATTGTAGGTTTAATTACTGAAAAAGCACAGGTTTTCTGTGCTTTTTTATTATTTTTAATCTTTTTTTGCAAAATAAAATGCAAAAAAACACATTTTTTTATAAAATCAAATAATTTTTATAAAATAATGTAGCAACACTATAATATTTTATGAAAATAAGGAGGACAATATGGGAAATATTATTAGAGCAGAGTTGAAAAAAAGAATGGCGGACTATGATACATTATTTGCTATCATAGGTCCAGAAATTAGATTAAGGAGGTCGTTACTAAACAAAACATTAAAATTTATGGCGTTTAAAATTTGTTCAATTTCATATGTATCAAAAATTGAAAGTAATGAGATTAAGCCAAACAGAGTTTTTTTGAGTGAACTTGGAAAAAGGGTTAATATGACTGATGAAGAAATTGATGGTCTTTTCAATTTAAGAGAAGTATTGAACAGGAGTATCAAAGAATTTTTATTCAATGATTCTACAACAGTAAAGAAAACTTTAGAGGAAAAGAAGAAATACGTAAATTATAGATATAGATTATTGGTTTTCTTAAATTCTTTACATGATAATGATTTAGTATTAGCTAAAGAAACATACCTTGAATTATTAAAAATTTCCAAATCTATGACTGACTATGATTTTAAAATTTATGCATTATTATCATCAATTTACCTTTATAAATCTGGCGAACAGAGGGAAGCATATGAAAATCTTACTCTTTTAGCAGAGGTAGAGTTAAATAAGGATTTGAAATACTTATTAGATTTATATATGTTCTATTGTTTAAATTCATTATGTAGACCTGAAACTGTCTTATATTATCAAAAGATAAGAGAAGATTTAATTAATATTGGTGCTTATGAATTATTAGATGAAATCAATTATTATTTGGCAATATTTTTTATTAAAAATGGATCAACTGATTTTTCTTTGTCATTAGTTGATTCAATCAAAGATCCAAAAAGGAAAAAAACAATTGAATTATTATCAAATGCTGTTTGTGGTGAAGAAATAAATCATTACAAGAAAAAGGATTTATTAGCACCAGCTTTATGTGTATATGATTACTTCCACGATAAAGATTCTTTAGCTAAAGATATAGAAGAAGCTTCCAAGAATTATAATATATTGGATTTTTATCCGTTAGTATTTGAGTATTTAACAATTGATAATTATATTGAAAAGTATAATTTCATTGTTAATCAAGTACTACCAGCATTTAATAAAACTGATGATTTATTTTTTAAGAAGTTTTTTATAAAAGAAGCAGTTAAAGTTTCTGAAAAGACTGCTAAATATAAACTTCTTTATGAATTATCTAAAAACTATTATAAGGGGGCATGTTTTTGAAAATAAAAGTAGGTATTACCGCAATAGTTTTGCTTCTAATTTCTATATTAATTAATTGTAATATTTATGCTGCAACTTGGGAATTTAGGTGGTCTAATACAGTTGTAAATGTACCACTAGGTGGTAATTTATCTGAGTATGCTCTGATACCTGAGGCTAGATTGTATAGGGATGGAGTATTATTATCTGATGCAAATATCTCGTATCTAAGAGAGGGTGATTGGCTTTATTTCATGTCTAATGTTAATACAACAAAAGTTGGTACATATAAGGTGTGGTATAAAGCATCAGAAAAGGAAAAATATAAGCCAGGAACTTGTACAGGGTATAAAGCATTAATAAGTTTTGTTGTTCAAGATTTAGTTCCACCAAATGTGGATATTATTAGCGATATTTTATTTATTCAAAGGGAAAGTGTTTCACCTAATCAGCAAAGATATGAAGAATTAATAGATGAAATTAAAGCAAATATTAATGCATATGATAATTATTCAGAATGTGAAAAGATATTAAATCATAATATAGATTTTACAACCACAGGAACATATGATGTTGAAGGAAATGCAATTGATTCATCTGGTAATAGAACAACAAAAAATTTTAAGGTAACAATCTATGATTCTAGTTATCCTGTTTTAACATTCAATGGAAGTGGTGAAAATTATTTAAAGCTTCCATTAAATGGAAATGTAAACATAAGGGATTATTTTAGCGCATATGATGAAATTGATGGTGATATTTCATCATTAATAGAATATCCAATGCTAAAAATTGATGAGCTTTGTGAATATGATTACACAGTTACAGTAAAAAATAAATCTGGTAATACAACATCTAAAACTATTAGGGTTTATGTTGTTGATGATACACCACCAACTTTAACATTAAAAACTCATAATTTATTATTAGATTATAAAACTAATTTTGAAGAATATGATTTCGTATCTAAAGTTTCTTTAACAGATAATTTGCCTATTAATTATGACAATCTAGAAATAACTACTGATGTTAAAAATGAGGTTGGAACATATACTGTATGGTATAGCTATACTGATGGTGTATTCACTGTAACTGATGAAATAGAAATAAAATGTATTTCAAAAGAAAAACCAAAAATCATTGCAGATGACATCATTATAAAAACTAAATCAAATGTAAACTTAAAGGATTTTATAACAATTGTGGATGAATCTGATTCTGATGTATACGAAAGCTTAGAAATAGATGATAGCAAAGTAAATTATTTAAAAGAAGGAACTTATTATGCCACAGTTTACGCAACTAATTCATCAGGATTAAGCTCAACTGAAAGAATAAAGGTTATTATCAGCAATTCAGTATTAGGAGGTATTAACATTCCAATACTTATAATACTAATTGTGTTTGTAGCTATTACAATTGGTTATGGAGGATTCTTCATTTATTATTTTGTAATTAGAAAGAAAAAGAATAAAAACTAATTATATAGTAGTCATAGATTATTCTATGGCTATTTTTGTTATATTATATTAAAAATAATTATTCTTATGATATAATCATAAATGTTAGGACGGTTTATTATTATGAAAGGATTTATTTATGGCCAAACTCAATATAATCTACTAAATAGCGCTGTTAGATTAACTGATTATGTCAAAATGGCAAAGGATAATTCCTTTGATTTTTTAACTATAACCGATAAAACCCTATATGGTGCTTATAAATTCTATTTAGAATGTAAGAAAAATAATATTAAGCCAATTATTGGAATAGAATATTCATATGATATTAATAATATTTCTAGTAGTGTTTTATTATATGCAAAGAATAATAACGGATATAAGAATTTAATAAAGATATCTACATTAATTAAGACTGATAATAATGTATTAATTGATGATGTTTTAAAGTATAAAGATATATATTTTATTTATGTCTATAATAATTCATATTTAGAAGCTTTATTAGAGGCAAATGATAATGAGATGATTGATGAATTATTAAAAAAATTTAAAAATGATAATTTATTCATTGGTGTTTCTCCTACAAATAAGGCATCAAAGATTAATCAAATTAAAGAAATAGAATTAAAGGCTAACTCATTAAATATTAAAACAATACCTATTCATCAATGCCTATATTTAAAGTCTGATGACCAAATTATTTATGAATCACTTAGAAAAATAGATAATTCTTTAGCTAATATAGATGATTTTGATGACTATAGTTTTTTAATTAATCCTTTAAATAATGAAATGGTTGATTCATTTGTTAATGGTATTAACCTAGATTTATATAATGAAAAAATTAATATGCCTAAATTCCCTAATACTAAGGGTGTATCTTCTAAACAATATTTAGATGCCCTATGCTTTAAAGGATTAGAAAAAAGAGGAATAAAAAATGATTTATATGTTAATAGATTAAATTATGAATTATCAATCATTAACAAGATGAATTATGATGATTATTTCTTAATTGTTTGGGATTATATTAGATATTCTAAGACTAATAATATATTGGTAGGACCAGGAAGAGGTAGTGCGGCAGGAAGCTTGGTTGCGTATTGTCTAGGCATTACTGATGTTGATCCAATTAAATATAATCTATTATTTGAAAGATTTTTAAATCCAGAAAGAATATCAATGCCAGATATTGATACAGATTTCCCGGATAAGGAAAGAGATAGAGTTATCGATTATGTAAAGAATTTATATGGTGATAACCATGTATGCAATATTACAACATTTGGTACATTCCAGATTAAATCTTCAGCTAAGGAATTAGCTAAAGTATTTAAAATAGATCAGGCTAGAATTGATAATATTGTAAAAATGATTAGCCAGTATGGATATGATAAATTATTAGAAGAATATAAAAATACTGATTTATATGATTTTTTATATGTATCTAAGGGAATTGAAGATTTCCCTAGAAATATTTCTACCCACGCAGCTGGTATTATTATTAGCGATAAGGCATTAGATGATATTATTCCGCCTCAAAATGGTATTAATAATTTATATCAATCACAATTTGAACAACAAGATCTTGAAAAGATTGGCTTATTAAAGATGGATTTCTTAGGTATTAAGAATCTAACTATGGTAAGTGATATGATGGCTCAAATTAAAGGATTTGATATGAAGGTCTTAAGAAATATACCTTTAGATGATAAGAAGGTATATAGTTTGTTAGGAAACGCTGATACATTAGGTATTTTCCAATTAGAATCTGCAGGTATAAGAAAGGTATTATTAGATTTAAAGCCAGAGAAATTTAGTGATATTGTTGCCGTAGTCGCGCTATATAGACCAGGACCTATGGATAACATTCCTGAATTTATAAGAAGAAGACATGGTGAAAAATTTGATTATATTCATCCTGATTTAGCTCCAATATTAAAAGAGACTTATGGAATTATTGTTTATCAAGAACAAATTATGCAAATAGCTCAGGTGTTTGCAGGATTCTCTTTGGGTGAAGCAGACCTATTAAGAAGAGCTATTTCTAAAAAGGATTCATCTAAATTAGATGCCTTATATTCTGATTTTGTTAATAGAAGTATTAATAAGGGATATTCTAAGGAATTAGCTATTAAGATTTATGAATTAATATATAAATTTGCTGATTATGGTTTTAATAAATCACATTCAGTTGCCTATTCATTATTGGCATACCAAATGGCATATTTTAAAGCAAATCATTTTAATATATTTATGTCTTGTATGTTAAATTATGAATTAAGTAATTCTAATACACTAGCATCATATGTTAATTATGCAAAGAAGCATGGACTCATTATATTAGCTCCAAATGTTAATGTATCTAAGGAGAAGTTTACATTTGAAATTAATAGATTATTTATGCCATTGAGTACTATTTTTTCTATAGGTGCTGTCCAAGAAAGACAGATAATAGAAGAGCGAGATAGAAATGGATTATTTAAATCATATAAAGATTTTAAAGAAAGATGTAATTTTTTATCTCAAAGCCAAATTAAGGCTTTAGTGTTTGCAGGAGCATTAGATATTTTTGGTAAAACAAAGAAGAATATGATAGATAATTCATCTAGCGAAAATGATTTAATTTTAAATTATCTAGATGGTGTTATTGAAGAAAATACTGAATATGATTTTTCATTTTTAATGGAACAAGAAAAGAAATATTTAGGATTTAATTTAAAATACAATATTTACAATAACTTAAATGAATTAATTAATAAATTTAAGACTATTCCATTGGGAAAGATTAATGTCGGAGATTTTGTAAATGTTATTGCCTCAATTAGTGGTATAAGACACATCAAGACTAAAAAAGGTGAGAATATGTGTCAGCTAACAATTAGCGATGGAATAACTGATTATAGAGCAATCATTTTCCCCAAAAAGTATGATATTTTAAAGAATAAGCTTATAACTGATAAGCTACTTATCATCAGAGGAAAGCTAGAAAAGGATAATAATTATCTTTCTTTTAATATAATAGATATTAATAATATCTAAAACACATATTATAGTTGAAAAAACTGCTTATTAGTTTTATAATAAAAGCATAAATGGACGTATTATAGGAGGATTTAAACATGCCATTAGTAAATGCAAAAGATATGATGCAAAAGGCTTTAGAAGGCCATTATGCCGTTGGAGCTTTTAATATTAATAATTTAGAATGGACAAAGGCTATTTTACAAACTGCACAAGAATTAAATTCACCAGTTATGCTTGGTGTATCTGAGGGTGCAAATAAATATATGACAGGATATAATGTTGTTGCTGATATGGTAAAAGCAATGATTAAATCAATGAACATTACAGTTCCTGTTGCCCTACACCTAGACCATGGTACATATGAGGGAGCTCAAAAGGCATTACTTGCTGGTTATTCATCAGTAATGTTTGATGGATCTCATTATGATTTAGAAGAAAATTTAGCAAAGACTAGAGATATCGTTGCTAAAGCACATTTCTTAGGTGCGACTGTTGAAGCTGAAGTTGGTACTATCGGTGGAGAAGAAGACGGCGTTATTGGTCGTGGTGAAGTTGCTGATCCTAATGAGTGCTTAGTATTAAAGGAAACTGGTATTGATATGCTAGCTGCAGGTATTGGTAACATTCATGGTAAATATCCTGCAAATTGGCAAGGCCTTGATTTTGATGCATTAAAGGCTATCAAAGCTAAGGTTGGAGATATTCCACTAGTATTACATGGTGGTACAGGTATTCCTGAGGATATGATTAAGAAGGCAATTTCTCTAGGTGTTTGTAAGATTAATGTTAATACTGAATGTCAATTATATTTCCAAGAAGCAACTAGAAAATATATTGAAGCAGGTAAGGACCTAGAAGGAAAAGGATTTGATCCAAGAAAATTATTAGCTCCAGGTGTTGAAGCTATTAAAGAAATCGTTAAGATTAAAATGGAAATGTTTGGATCAGTTGGTAAGGCTTAGAAACAATATATTTAAACCTAAAATACGTATTCGTTCGTGCGAAATTAACGACTTTGGAGAGTTAATACCGACTAGGATATCATCTTAGGGCTCGTCGAGAAAGGAATCAAACAGGAATTCTATAGTATTATAGAGTTTTATATGTTTTGAAGAACGGCTGAATAATTAATTGATATGGGATGATTAATTTCGTCCCATAATTTTATGAATAAAGGAGAAAAATATGAGAATCGCATTAATTAACGAAAATTCACAAGCTGCAAAGAATGAATTAATTTTTAACACATTAAACAAAGTAGCAACTAAATATGGCCATGTTGTTGATAACTATGGTATGTTTGGACCAGATGATAAGTCATTGACATATGTACAAAATGGTCTATTAGCAGGTATTTTAATTAATTCAGGAGCTGCAGACTTTATTGTTACAGGCTGTGGAACTGGTGGAGGAGCAATGCTTGCATGTAACTCATTTCCTAAGGTTTTATGTGGCCTAATTATTGAACCATCTGATGCATATTTATTTGGTCAAATTAATGATGGTAATGCAATTTCAATGCCATATGCAAAGGGCTTTGGTTGGGGTGCTGAATTAAATCTTGAAAATGTATATGAGAACTTATTCAAGGCTCCATTTGGTGGAGGATATCCAAAGGAAAGAGTAGTACCTGAGCAAAGAAATAAAAAGATTTTAGATGGTGTAAAGGAAATAACTCATACACCTATGATTGATATCTTAAAGAAGATTGATAGACAATTCTTATTAGATACAATTGATAGAGAAAGCTTTAAAAAATTATTCTTCGCAAATGCCAAGGATAAGGAAATAGTAGCATTCATTAAAGAAGTATTAGGAATGTAATTATAATAGGATATTATAAAACCATTGATTTCAACAGATTTCAATGGTTTTTATTTTTCCTATTGCTTTTTTGAGATTTTTGTAATATAATTGTAAAATGCCTATTATGGCTGAAATTTAGTATTTTATTTTATGAATTTTAGTAAATAACTATAAGTTATTAAGCTTGTAGATTATATATATTTGTGGTCATCCATAAAGAGGTATTAAACAGCCTTTTAGCTTCCTGCTATAAAGTCGAAAGACAGTTTAAAATAACAGAAAGAAGGAAAAAATCTTTATGAATTACAAGACAGTTAATTATGGTAAGAAATCAGTAAGACGTAATTATTCAAAGATTCGTACTGATGTACAATTACCAGGATTAATCGAAATCCAAACTAAATCATTTGATTGGTTTGTTGAGCAAGGATTGAAAGAAGTTTTTGAAGACATTTCTCCAATTTCATCATTCAATGGTGATTTAAAACTTTATTTTCAAGACTATCGTTTCGAAGATGCAAAGTATGATGTTGTTCAATCTAAATTGAGAAGATCAAACTATGCACGTCCTTTAAAAGTAGATGTTTTACTAGAACATACTGACACAGGTAGTATAGTAAAGCGTGAGCTATTTATGGGTGACATTCCTTACATGACTCCTGTTGGAACATTCATCATCAATGGTGCTGAGCGTGTTATCATTTCTCAGATTATTCGTTCTTCAGGTGTTTATTACACTAAGGAAATTGATAAGAAGACTGGAGATATTAAGTTCGGTGGAACTGTTATGCCTACACGTGGAGCTTGGTTAGAATACGAAGCAGGTTCTAGAAATATTTGGTATGGTAAGATTGACCGTTCAAAGAAAATCTTATTAACAACAGTTTTAAGGGCATATGGTGTATCTACAGATGATGAAATTATCAATTTATTTGGTGATAGCGAGCAATTAAGAGACACATTAGAAAAAGATCCTAATAAGAACTCTGAGCAAGCAATCGTTGATACTTATAGCAAGCTTCGCCAAGGTGAACAAGTTCCAGTTGACGGTGCTAAGGATTATATCGCATCAAGATTATTTGATGACAATAAGTATGATTTACAAACTGTAGGTCGTTACAAATATAACATTAAGCTTGATGTATTAAGCAGAGCAAAAGGTCATATACTTGCAAGAGATGTTGTTGCAGTAAATGACTTATTCGATGAAGAGACTGGTGAAGTAATTATTGAAGCTGGTCAAGTTATTGCTAAAGCTGGAGAAAAGATTGAAGGCGAAGTATATAACAAACTAGACAAGGCTCGTGCTGCATTCCGTGAAACTATCGACTTACATAATTTCTTATGTGAGAACCCTGAATGTGAAATTTTATATATCAACGTTCAAAAGGGTAGCGAAATGGAAGAAGTTAAGGTTATCGGTAATAACCATTCTGAAACAGTATTACATGTTACAATGTCTGATATCATTGCATCTGTAAGCTACTTTATGAATTTATATCATAATGTTGGTTCAATTGATGATATTGACCACTTAGGAAATAGACGTTTAAGATTAATCGGTGAATTATTAAAGAACCAATTCAGAATTGGTATGGCTAAGTTAAAGAAGAATATTGAAGATCGTATGTCTACTGTTGAAGTAGACAAGGCTACTCCTCAAAATCTAATCAACATTAAGCCATTAACATCTTCATTAAAGGAATTCTTTGGTTCATCACAATTATCTCAATTCATGGATCAAATCAACCCACTTGCTGAAATCACTCAAAAGAGACGTATTTCTGCATTAGGTACTGGTGGTATCGCTAGAGACCGTGCCGGCGTTGAGGTTCGTGATGTTCATAATTCACACTATGGTAGAATGTGTCCTATTGAAACACCAGAAGGTCCATCTATCGGTCTTATTACATCTTTAGCTACATACGCTAAGGTAAATGAATACGGATTTATTGAGGTTCCATATTTCGCAGTTAAGAAGGATAAGAATGGAATCAATACTCTAGATCCAAATGATATTAAATATTTATCAGCAGATGATGAGGAAGGTCAAATCATCGCCGCTGCAAACTCTAAGCTAGATGAAAACTATCATTTCGTAGATGAAAAGGTAATCGCAAGAAGTAATGGTGAAACAGTTATTGCTGATTCTTCAACAGTAACTTATATGGACGTTTCTCCAAAGCAAGTAGTATCAGTAGCTGCTGCCTGCGTACCATTCCTTGAGCATGACGATGCCACTCGTGCGCTAATGGGTGCAAACATGCAACGTCAAGCAGTACCTATCATTAATCCTGAATCACCTATCGTTGGTACAGGTATGGAATATAGAGCTGCTAAGGATTCTGGATCTGCATTAATCGCATTACAACCTGGTACTGTTGAATATGTAGATGCTAAGAAGATCTTAGTTAAAGAAGATAATGGAAATGTTCGTAGATATGATTTATATCAATTCTTACGTTCTAACTCAGCAACTGCAATTATGCAAAGACCTATCGTTAAGCCAGGTGAGCATATTGATGCAGGTGATGTAATTGCTGATGGTCAATCTATGAAAGATGGAGAATTAGCATTAGGTAGAAACGTTAGAATCGCATTCATGACATGGGAAGGATATAACTTCGAGGATGCCGTAATCATGTCTGAAAAGATGGTATATGATGATGTTTATACATCACTACATATTGATGAATTTGAAATTGAAGCAAGAGAAACTAAGCTAGGACCTGAGGAATTCACTAACGAAGTTCCAAATGTTAAGCCTGAAGCTAGAAGAAACCTTGACGCAAAGGGTATTATTATTCCAGGTTCAGAGGTTAAGGAAGGCGATATCCTAGTTGGTAAGACTACTCCAAAGGGTCAAACTGATCCAACTCCAGAAGAGAGATTATTACTTGCAATCTTCAACGAGAAGAGCCGTGATGTTAGAGATTCATCACTTCGTGTTCCTCATGGTGGAGGAGGAGTTGTTCAATCTGTACAACACTTCTCTAAGGCTAATGGAGATGAAACTGCTCCAGGTGTATTAGAGGTGGTTAGAGTATTTATCGTTCAAAAGAGAAAAATTCAAGTTGGAGATAAGATGGCTGGTCGTCATGGTAACAAGGGTGTTATTTCTAACATTTTACCAGTAGAGGATATGCCATATACTGCAGATGGTCATCCAATTGACATCATGCTTAACCCACAAGGTGTACCTTCTCGTATGAACATCGGTCAAGTACTTGAATTACATTTAGGTATGGCTGCTAAGAAATTAGGAGTTAAGGTTGCAACACCAGTATTCGATGGTGCTACAATTGAAGATATTGAAGATATCATGAAGGAAGCAGGAATGCCTATCGATGGTAAAGAAACACTATACGATGGTAGAAGTGGTGAACCATTCGAGAATAAGATTTCTGTTGGTATCATGTATTTCGTTAAGTTAAGCCACATGGTTGATGATAAACTACATGCTAGAAATGTTGGTAAGTATACATTAGTAACTCAACAACCAATGGGTGGTAAGGCTCAAAACGGTGGTCAACGTTTCGGTGAAATGGAAGTTTGGGCACTACAAGCTTATGGTGCTGCACATACATTAAGAGAAATGATGACTGTTAAATCAGATGATTTAGTTGCACGTGATAGAACATTCGACGCCATCGTTGATGGTAGACCTATCCCTGAATCATCAATTCCTGAGTCATTCAGAGTATTAACACGTGAATTACAATCTTTAGGTATTCATGTTGAATTAATTAATGAACAAGGTGAAAATGAAGTTAACCGTTCAATTGTTGACTTCAAGATTAAACCAGTTGTTTCTAATAGAACAAGCTATAGCTTAACTCAGTCTCCTGAGGCTGAAGGATTAGATGAGGAATAGGAGGACACTAGAATGAGTAAACAATATAAGTATATTAAAATTGGTCTAGCTTCTCCTGAGGAAATCAAATCTTGGTCACATGGTGAAGTTTTAAAGCATGAAACAATTAACTATCGTACTTTAAAACCAGAACCAGATGGATTATTCTGCGAAAAGATTTTCGGACCATCTAAGGATTATCAATGTGCTTGTGGAAAGTCAAGAAAGTCTACTGATAAGGGCACAGTATGTGAAAAGTGTGGTGTTGAAATCACTGAATCTAAGGTTCGTCGTGAAAGAATGGGTCACATTCAATTAGCATCACCAGTTGTTCACACTTGGTTCTTAAAGAATTCACCTTCTCCACTTGCTACAATTCTAGAATTAAAAACTAGAGATTTAGAAGAAATTGTTTATTTAGCAAGCTATATCGTTACTGATCCAGGTAAGAATATTGGCTTAAAGAAAAAGCAAATTCTTAACGAAAGTGACTATGCTAGATTAAGTGAGCAATATCCAAAGCAATTCACAGCATTAACAGGTGCTGATGCAATTAAGACTTTATTAAAGGGTATTGATCTTGAAGAAGAAAGAAAGATTCTAAGAAGAAAGCTAGCTTCTTCATCAAAGCAAAAGCGTGATAAGGTAATTAAGAGACTAGAAATAGTTGAATCATTCTTACGTTCTGATAACAAACCAGAATGGATGATTTTAGAAGTATTACCAGTTATTCCACCAAGCTTAAGACCAATGGTTCAACTTGAAGGTGGACGTTTCGCTACAACTGACTTAAATGATTTATATCGTCGTATTTTAAACCGTAATAATCGTTTAAAGAAGCAAATTGAGCAAAATGCACCATATTTAATTATTAAAAATGAAAAGCGTATGCTTCAAGAAGCAGTTGACGCTTTAATCGATAATACAAAGCATGGTAAGAAGGCTGCCTTAGACAAGGCTCATAAGCTAAAGAGCTTATCTGATATGTTAAGAGGTAAGCAAGGACGTTTCCGTCAAAACTTACTTGGTAAGCGTGTTGACTATTCAGGACGTTCAGTTATCGTTGTTGGTCCATTCCTAAAGATGTATCAATGTGGTATTCCTAAGGAAATGGCATTAACATTATTCAAGCCATTTGTATTAAGAGAATTAACAAGAAAGAATACTGATAAGAGCAAAGAGAAGATTACAATCGCTGTTGCTAACAGAATGATTGATAATCAAGATGATTCAGTATGGAATATTCTAGAGTCTGTAATTAAGGAGCATCCAGTTCTATTAAACCGTGCACCTACACTACACAGACTTGGTATTCAAGCATTCGAGCCAATTCTAATTGAAGGTAAGGCTATTCGTCTTCACCCATTAGTATGTACACCATTCAACGCTGACTTCGATGGTGACCAAATGGCTATCCACGTACCACTTTCTTTAGAAGCTCAAGCTGAAGCTAGATTATTAATGTTAGCTTCTAACAACATTCTAAATCCAAGAGATGGTAAACCAGTTGTTACACCTTCACAAGATATGATCTTAGGTAACTATTATCTATCACTTGAAAGAAAAGGTGAAGAAAACGAAGGCCATTTCTATAAGGATTTCGATGAAGCTTATATGGCTTACAAGAATGGTGCAATTACACTACATACACGTATCTTCGTAGATATTTCATATTTACCTCAACATAAGTTTGCAGGTCAAAATTTACCTTCAAGATACTTATTCACTACAGTTGGTAAGATGATTTTCAACAATATTTTACCTCCTGAATTCCCATATATTAATGAACCTACTGATGATAACCTTACAAAGGCTACACCTGTTAAGTATTTCTTAAATCCTTCAATCGGATTTGAAGAATCTAAGAATCAATTATTTAATAATGATGAAGTAGCTCCATTCAAGAAGAAATTCATTGCTAAGATTATCGCTCAAGTATTTAAGAGATTCCAAATTACAGAAACATCTAAGATGCTTGATAGAATTAAGGATTTAGGTTATAAGTATTCAACTATTTCTGGTCTATCAATCTCTATGGCTGATGTATTGGATTATAAGGGAAAAGAAGTTCGTATTAATCAAGCAGAAAAGAGAATATCTGAAATCACTGATTTCTATGATATGGGTGCTATTTCTGAAAGAGACCGTAAGAAACTTGTTGAAAAGGAATGGACAGATGCTCGTTCTGAAATTCAAAAGGGTCTATGGGAAGAATTATCTAAGCAAAAGAACAATGCAATTTTCATGATGGCTGATTCAGGATCACGTGGATCTGCATCTAACTTTGCCCAATTAGCAGGTATGCGTGGTTTGATGGCTAATACTGCCGGTGAGACTATCGAAGTTCCAGTTAAGGCTAACTTCCGTGAAGGTCTATCAGTTGCAGAATTCTTCATTTCTACACATGGTGCTAGAAAGGGTTCTACTGATACTGCCTTAAAGACAGCTGAATCTGGTTACTTAACTCGTCGTTTAGTAGACGTTTCACAAAACGTTGTAATTTCTACTGATGATTGTGGTACAGAAAAAGGATTCTATGTAGAAGATATTATTGATGAAAACAACCTTGAAGGTGGAAAACCAAAGGTTATTGTTCAAGCTTATACAAGAAGTATTGGTAGATTCGCTGCTAAGGATGTAATCAATCCTGAAACAGGTGAAATTATCGTTAAGAGAAATGAATTAATTACTGAAGATCTTGCTGATGAAATCAAGAAGGCAGGCATCAACAGAATTTGTATTCGTTCTAACTTAACATGTGCTGCTAAGACAGGTGTTTGTATGAAGTGCTATGGTAGAAACCTAGCTACAAACATGATTGTTGAAGTTGGTGAAGCAGTTGGTACAATTGCTGCACAATCAATCGGTGAACCAGGTACACAGTTAACAATGCGTACTTTCCATAATGGTGGTGTTGCCGGTGGAGATATTACTCAAGGTTTACCGAGAGTTCAAGAATTATTCGAGGCTCGTAAGCCAAAAGGTAAAGCAACTATTTCTGAAATCGATGGTAGAATCAAAGCTATCAATAATACAAAGGCTGGAAAGCAAATTATTGTAGCTAATGAAGAAACTGGCGAAGAGAAGTCATATACAATTGATGCAACTTCAGAGTTATTAGTTTCACAAGGTGATGAAATTAAGCGTGGTTCTAAGTTAATGAAGGGTTCAATTCATCCAAAGGAATTAATCCGTATCTTAGATGCTGAAGCTGTTGAAAAATATATCGTTGAAGAAGTTCAAAAGGTTTACCGTTCTCAAGAAGTAGAAATTTCTGATAAGCATATCGAAATTATCGTACGTCAAATGATGAGAAAGGTAATCGTAATTACTGAAGGAGATACTGACTTATTACCAGGTCATGAGGTATCAGTTAATGATTTCCAAAAGGCTGTTAACAAGGTATTAAGAAATGGTGGTACATTACCAGTTGCCAAGCAATTATTACTAGGTATCACTAAGGCAGCTCTTGCTTCTGATTCATTCTTAAGTGCTTCATCATTCCAAGAGACAACAAGAGTATTAACTCAAGCTGCTATTCAATCAAAGAGCGACTCATTACAAGGTCTAAAGGAAAATACAATTATCGGTGGTTTAATCCCTGCTGGTACTGGTATTCTAGAAGAAGATACATTCGAGTGTGAGCATGCTCCAGTTGAAGAAACTGTTGAAGATATTGATATTGATGAAAACGAAGAAGAATACGATGATGCTGATGACTCTTTAGATAACGAAGAGGATATCACAGATTTCGATGCTGATTTCGCATTATCAAGTGAAGAAGCTTCAGATTTAGACTAATTATACTAATTAAGTGTGTTTGTGCATTAACAAGCACACTTTTTTTGTTTATAAAAAAATAGAGTGATTTTTTTAATTTTAGTAATATATATTACATATTTTTAATTATTTTGTGCTATAATGGTGATGTTTCTATTTTTTATTATAAGTAAATAGGTTTTCAATTTTTTAAAAATGGGAGGGAGAAAAATTGAAATATTATAATGTAAGGCAATTAGACCAAACTGATTGTGCTGCTGCCTGCTTGGCAACTATTTCTTTTTTTTATGGAAAAGAAGTTACTATCACAATGTTACGTGATTTGTGTGGTACAGATATAAAAGGCACATCATTAAATGGTTTGTTATTAGGCTGTAAAAAGTTAAAGTTTAATGCTAAAACTGTCAGATGTTCAAGAAATCAATTATTGACAGAAAAAATAACATTTCCTTTTATTGCACATGGATATACTAAATATGGAGTTTCACATTTTATTGTTGTGTATAAATTCACAAAAAAATATGCTTTTGTAGCTGATCCAGCAAAAAAAGAAAAAAGGATTTTGCTAGATGATTTTTTTGATTTTTTTGATGGAGTTTCTGTTTTTTTAAAACCGGCAAATGATTTTATAGGAGGTAAAATAAAAAAAGGAAATATTTTTTCAAAATTTTTAAAATTTTTATCTCCTCATAAAAAACTATTTGCAAGTGCAATAATAGCAAGTTTTATTATAACTATTTTAGGCGTTGTATCCAATTATTTTAATCAAATATTAATAGATGATATTTTGCCGTATAATTTAAAAAATCAGTTAGTTATTTTTTGTATAGGATTTTTAATAATTGCGTTCATTAACATTGCTATCAATGCTATTAGACAGCATATTTTGTTGTATTTATCGCAAAAGATAGATATTCCATTAACGCTAGGTTATTTTAATCATATTTTTCATCTTCCTTTTAGTTTTTTTGGGAATAGAAAAACTGGTGACATTTTAGCTAGATTTCAAGATGCAGATACTATTAAAAGTGTAATGTCATCAATAGCATTATCAGTTTTAATGGATGTTACACTAGTAATTGCTGTTGGTGCCATCCTTTTTTTCATGAATTATAAGCTTTTCATTATTATTGTTATTATGACAATTATTAGTATAATTTTAGTATTTATTTTTAAAAAACCATATAAAGATATTAATTTAGTTCAAATGGAGCAATCTGCGAAATTCAGTTCTTCAATGATAGAATCACTAAAAAATGTTGAAATGTTAAAAGAAAATGCAACTGAAGATTATAGAATGGAAACAATAGAAGAAGATTATATTAATTTAGTTAAAACTAGTTTTAAAGAGAATGTTCTATCTAATATTCAATCTATTATTTCTGGTAGTTTATCTACTATAGGAACAATAGTAATAATGTGGATAGGGGCTAATTTTGTAATGTCTGGCAAGATGACTTTGGGAGCACTTTTAACTTTCTCTTCTATGTCAAGTTTTTTTATGGATCCAATTGGTAGATTAGTATCACTACAGCTTCAGATTCAAGAAGCAGATATTTCTATGAAGAGATTATCAGAAATATATGAAATAGAAGAAGAAAATATGGGCGTTTTAAGTAATACTAGTCTATGTGGTGATATTGAAATAAACAATATTTCATTTGCTTATGGGCAGAGAAAACCAATAATCAGTGACTTTTCTTTAACAATAAAACAAGGAAGTAAAATAGCCATAGTTGGAGAATCAGGTTCTGGAAAGACAACATTTTCAAAATTATTATTAGGATTATATCAACCTTCAACTGGGTATATAAGAATTAATGATATGAGTATTAATGAAATTGGATTAGTTAATTTAAGAAATAAGATATCTTATGTATCACAAAAAGTTGAATTGTTTTCTGGAACTATCAAAGATAATATTATGTGTGTTAATCCAAATATTTGTGAAGAAAAAATTAAAGCAATTTTTAAGATGGCCGGCTGTGATTTTATAGGAGAATTACCTGCTGGAATTGACACATTTATCGAGGAAGAAGGGAACGATTTATCCGGTGGTGAAAGACAAAGAATAGCATTAGCAAGATCGTTAGCTAAAGATTTTGATATTCTTATTATGGATGAGGCAACATCAAATTTGGATTTTGTTTCCGAATCAAAAATATATGATACATTATTTAACTCTAATATTAGAGGAACAATGGTGATAATTGCTCATAGGTTATCTACTATAAGACGTTGCGATGAAATATTGGTTATGGATAAAGGAAAGATAATTGAGAGAGGAAAACATAAAGATTTGTTAGAATTAAAAGGAAAGTATTATAATTTATGGGTTTCACAAGTTGGAGAAGATATTGAGATTAAAGAAGAATGCATAGAAGAGGTTGATGATGAGGTCAGATATGAGTAAAGAAATTATTATATACGAAAATAAAACATTGAAACTATGTAATGTTCTATCAAGAATATTCATTGTTGATGATAGTTTTGGTGAAAAGCCATTTGAATTGAGAGTAAAGGAATTTAACGATTTTATATTGAATAATTCATTAGTTGGATATGGGCCATTAATTATAAAAAATACAATTATCGGAACAACAGATAGAAAATTACAAATTTCATTAATGAGACAACTGAAAAATGATAGTGTTAAAGTAACATATCCATATTCTTTTCAAAAAGAATTTAAAACGCCTCCATCACTTTTTTCGAGATTTAAAGGAAAAGAGTGCGATTCTGGCATCGCAAATTTAAAGATGCAAGTGTATGCTTACGAAAATGATTTGGTTTTGGATGTTGAATCATACGCTATAACAACAAAGGAAGAAAACGAATTTGTAGTTGATACTTTCGTTCCTATATTAGGAAGGTGCTGATATGCGTGAATATAAATTGATTGATTTAAAAGCATCGCAAATTCAATATGATAAAAATCCACCACATTTGTTTTATTGGATAATCATTGTGGTTGTATTTGGATTAGTGTCTTTGCTATTATTATCGTGTTTCACATATAAAACTGAGGTAGTAAGGACTACAGGGGTATTAGCTAGTTATAATAAAAGTTTTATAATGTCAAAAAGCCAAGGTGAAATAAAAAAAATATATAAGAATTCTGGAGATTATGTTAATCAAGGCGATTTATTATTTGAATTAAATGATAATCAAGTGACTGCCCAAATAATGACATGTGAAGCAAAAATGAATTTAGTTAAAGAGTATTATGATAATTTTAAGATAGTCGTAGATTCATTGTACAATGTTAAATTAAATGATGAATTAATAAATCCGTTCGAAGAAGGCAGATTTTATATTGAATACGATGAAATTATTAAAAATATTCAAGATGCTGATACAAGCAACGAAAGAGATGAGGCATTAAATGGATATATTTCCCAATATGAAAATTCATTATTTCAGTATAAATATGAGTATGTTGGATTGGAAGCACAAGTAAATGCATATAAAAAATTGTTAGATGATTATAAAGTGTTTGCTACTGAATCAGGGTACATTAATTATTTTTCTAATATTAAGTGTGGTATAATGGTAGGAACTGATGCAATTGGCACGATTTCAGAACGACTTACGGAAAGTAATGCAATGATTGATTTATATGTTGATGCTACAAATATGCCGTTTTTAAAAGAAAATATGAATGTTGAAATGACAGTAAGTGGATTACCTCAGTCAACTTATGGATTGCTGAGAGGAAAAATAATAAAAATATCAAACGATTCGGTCGTGAATGATAATAATATTTTTTACATAATTAGTGTAAAACCAGACGATATAACTTTAACAAATAAGAATAAAAGTATAGTTCTAAAAAATGGAATGGTTGTAGAGGCAAGAATTAAGTATGAAAGCATAACATGGATGAAATGGATATTAAAAAAGATAGGTATTTTAGATAGGTAATATGAGCATTACTTGCTCTTATTATAAAATGTTGAAATAGAAAGGAGAAAAAAATGGAAAATATTTTAACATTTAACCAAAGTGTATTTGGAAATAATTATAATGAAAGGAGAGTTTCAAGAAAAGCTAGAAAAGCAATTGTAAAACAATTATATGTCCCAATTGATGCAGAAGAATTAACATATGATGATGGTTATGAAATTGAAGGTGGTGCTGTACTTCAAATAGCAGGAGTATGCGGAGCTGTTGTATCTTTTGTATGTAATGCTGTTTTGTGGATGAATAAGCAATTTAAATGGGGAATTAATTGGTTTTGGAGATGCGTTTTAAAAGTATCAGCTGTAGTTGGTGATATTGTGTCTATTGCAGCAGGTATTGGTAATTTGATACAGGGATCATTATTCAATATAACTGCCAAAATATTATCTAAAGTAGGTTTAGGTGCAAAAGCTGCAAACGGAATTGCAGCAGGTTGGAAAGCTTATGCTACAGCAAAACATATATCTGGATTACTTGATATATAGAAATTATTAGAAGATAATATTGATAATGTAATATTTTAGTATATGAATGATAAGAAAAAACTAGAAAAGTATAGAATTGCTATTTCAATTTTAATATTTGTATTATTAGGACTATCTTCGCTATTTATGTTCGATTTACCGCTGTGGGGAGGAATTTTTGTGATAGCAATAGGTTCGGTAGTGTGTATCATTTTAATTATAATTCTAATAATATTCATAAAGTTGGAAAGAAAAATAAAAAAGACGATACAGTAAAAGAATAATTGTTATTGCTTATAAGAACGATTGAGGGTGTCATTTATAAATGACTCCCTTTTTTCTGTATGTCGGGCATGTTATATGTCTAGGGTGAAAGTCCCAAGAGAGGTAGTTGTCGCCAACTCGATAGCGACTTGCAAAGCGTAAACCAGTAATGGAGCGTGAAAAGAAGCAATAGCGAAATCGTGGCTCAA
>JAFRXJ010000016.1 GCA_017441525.1 Acholeplasmatales bacterium
TCAAGCTGTAAGGAGGGAAAAAATAGTCTACAGTGTTATCAAAATAATGTTAACATATATTCAATATTTATTGGATATTAAATAGATGTTTATGTATTAACATCATTAAATAATTAATACAATTTATATTATACGAGGAGGTATTAGTATGAATTTTGATGGATATGAATTAAAAAAATATATAGTAAATGCTATAAAAGATATACATTTTAAAGAATTCACTGATGTTCAAAAGGAAGTATTTAATAGCTTCTTTAATGGCGATAAAAATATATTAGCTAAATCTAAAACTGGATCAGGTAAAACTCATGCCTTTTTAATTCCTATTTTTGAATCTTTAGATGAGAAGAAACAAGAAGTACAAGCAACTATTATTGCCCCTACTAAAGAGCTTGCGATGCAAATATATAAGGTCGCAAATCATATTGCCTCATTTTCAGGTGATACAATAAATATTAAATTATTTACTGGTGGATCTGATAGATTAAAAGAGATTGAAAAGATTAAAAACAATATGCCTCAAATCGTTATTGGTACACCTGGTAAGATTAAAGACTTGGCAATTGATGAAAATGTATTAAAGATTTATACATCTAATATATTAGTAATAGATGAAGTAGATATGACATTTGAAAATGGATTTAAAGATGAATTAGATCAAATTACAGCTGTTTGTCAAAATGCTAAAATGATGTTTTTCAGTGCTACTATATCTGAAAATGTATTACCATATATTAAAAAATATATGACTAATGTAGATTTTAAAGAAATCAAGGATAATAATAATTTAAAAATCAATCATATTTGGATTCCTTTAAAATATAAAGAAAGATATGATGTATTAAAAGATTTATTATCTACATTCCAACCATATTTATGTTTAATTTTTGTTAATAAAAAAGAAACTGCAATATCACTTGCAGGTAAGCTTCAAGCTGAAGGATATTTTGTTGGTCAAATTCATGGTGATATGTCGCCAAGAGAAAGAAAAAGAGTTTTAAATGACGCAACAAAATTAAAATATCAATTCATTGTAGCAACTGATCTTGCCGCAAGAGGAATCGATATTCCAGGTATATCTCATATTATTAATTATGAGCTTCCATACGATTATGAATTCTATGTTCATAGAAGTGGTAGAACTGGAAGAATGTATAATGATGGTATTGTTTATACATTATATGAGGATTTAGATAATGAATATTTAGATAATCTAAATAAGAAAAATATTAAACCTGAATATTATGAAATCAAAAATAAACAATTAGTTGAATATAAAGGTAGAAATACAAGACTTGAAAGAATCAAGCCTAAAACAGATTATCAAAAGGAAGCTGCAAAATATGTACCACTTGGTGATAAAAAGCCTGGATACAAAAAGAGAAGACAAGCTAAGATTGCTGAGATTGCAGATAAACTTAAAAAAGAAGATAAGAAGAATTCAAGAAGAAAGAAAAGATAGAAACATTGTTGTTTCTATTTTTTTATTGTATAATTTTTCTTGAGGTTATTCGCTATGAAAAAATTAATGTATCATTTAGAATATATTTTAATATTTCCAATAGCTATTATTCTTTTTATATTGGCAGATAGAAATCTAGTATTATGGTCAGTTGGGGCAACATTTTTACTTCAAGCTATCGCTTATATGCTACTTGCATCTAACATACATAAGATAAAGGCGATATCTGGTATTATCACTTTTATAAATGGTGCGGCAGGGACTGTAATACTTTTGTTGCTTGCGATATCTGAATTACCTCATAAGTTTCCATTATATTTTTTAATATATGTCATTTCATATATGGTATTTAAAATATTTACTATATTTTATTATAGATATAATAAAAATGATTTTAAATGTATTATATATAAAGAATATGCCATTATAATGGTTATGTTTGTTATAAACTTAATAGCTTGTATATTACTTTATAATTTTAAAGAAGAAGAAAGCTTAGATTATATGGTAGATGTATTATATAGAATAGTTGCTGATAATTATAAAGAATATAATACATTTAAATTTATATTATTAGTTATTAAAATTATTATTAATTTTATAACATCAAATGTTATCGCATATTTTTCAGCTTCAGCATTGATATTAATATTAAAGAATAAACCATTAACATTAAAAGGGAAGATTAAAGCTATAATTGATTTTATAGATAAGTATTATATTGGCTTTATTTTGGGTGAAATTTTTACAACGATAATTTGTATATCTTATTTTCTTCAAGCCAATAAAGGAGAAAATTACCAGGTTTTAGCTTATTTCTTTTTATTACTTTTAGTCTTAAGAACATTAATATTTGTATGGGATAAAATATTTAAGCATAAATATAAAAATAATCCATATAAATTATATAGATGTAATTTTATATTATTAATAATTGTATCTTCATCATTTATTATTTTTTATCAAGGCCTAAATTCAGTATTAATTACTATAACTTCAATGAAAAATGATCCAAATGGAATGCCTTTATGGTGGTTATTATTAATTATTTTACCATTTACTAGCTATGGATTTGTTAATGCAGCTATGTCATATCATAGAGCTAAAATAAATGATGATGCTGCACTTTTAGCATCTGCTAATCTATCGTTTATTACATCACTTTATTCATTCTTTGGTGCTTCAATATATTTCTTGGCTAAATTTGAAAAGATCGCAGTTATTGGTTGGCTTATTTTGATAAGTCTTGTTGTTATTTTAGAATTATATGTATCTATTAAATCCTTAGTAATTGGTATTAAAGGCGCTACTGGTAAAAGAAAGAAACAAGAAGATTTTATTAAAGATATTGAAAAAGAAGAAAAAGAAGAATCATTTGAAGAAGAAAAATTATTAGAAGAAATTGAAATAACAGAATAAAAAAATATGGGATATCAAAATCGATATCCCATTTTCTTTTGAATTATTTAATTGTTTCACCAGCATGGATATGCTTATCTTTAATTTCCTTTGGATTTGGAGAAGAGAAAACTCTAACGTTTCTTTCTACAACTAATCCTTCAGGTAAGATTAGCTTCTTACCAATAACATTTAAACCAGAAGATAATAGTTTAGGTTTATCTTTATTAGCAATGCTTTTATCACCAGTACCGATAGTAGAATTGTCACCAATTACTGTGTTCTTATCAATAATTGTATCTTCAATCTTACAATTCTTACCAATGATAACATCATTTAAGATAACAGAATTTTTAATAGAAGAACCTTCACCAACAACTACACCAGGAGATAATACTGAATTTTCTACATCACCATCAATAATACATCCATTAGATACAAGTGATGTCTTGATAGTAGCGTCAGTACCAACCTTAACTGGTGGTAAGTCTTCTGATTTAGTATAAATCTTCCATGATGGATCATATAAGTCTAATTGAGGATTTTTACATAATTCTAGATTTGCTTCTAGATAAGAATCATATGTTCCTACATCCTTCCAGTAATCATAATATTCATATGCATAAACATTTTTAGTCTTTATCATATCAGGAATGATGTGCATACCGAAATCTAGATCATCAATATCAGGATGTGCTTCGATAGCGTCTATTAAAGCTTGAGTAGAGAATACATAAATACCCATTGATGCCTTATTAGATTTTGGCTCCTTTGGTTTTTCTACGAATTTGTTAATTCTTAAATTAGAATCTGTTTCAAGAATTCCAAATCTTGATGCTTCAGACATATCAACAATTTTAGCAGCGATTGTTAAATCAGCTCCTGTTTGTTTATGTTGTTCAATCATCTTTGAATAATCCATTTTATAAATATGATCTCCAGAAAGGATTAATACATATTTAGAAGCATAACGCTTAACGAATTCAAGATTCTTTCTTACTGCGTCTGCAGTACCGTTATACCATGAATTATTAGGTTGTAGAAGTGTTACAAAAGAATCACGTCTATCTAGGTCCCAAGGTTTACCAACACCGATGTGCTCATTTAATGATAGTGGTAAATATTGAGTTAAAATACCAATCTGGAAAATACCAGAATTTGTACAATTCGATAATGCGAAATCGATAATTCTAAATTTTCCTGCGAATGGTACAGCTGGTTTAGATCTCTTTTCAGATAAGATATCTAATCTAGATCCACGACCACCAGCTAAGATTAAAGCTAAAGTTTCCATATATTCTTTTCCTCCATTATCTTACTAGCTTATTAAATAAATCTATATATGCTAAAGCTGATTGTTTCCAGCTAAAGTCCTTTTCCATTGCCTTCTTAACCATTTGTTTGAAGGCTAGCTTATTATTGTTATATGTATTTATTGCTAAAAACATAACTTCTTTTAAATCATATGAATTGAAATTAGTAAATGTAAATCCTGTTCCTTCACCTGTATAAATATTGAAAGGAGTAACAGTATCTTTTAAACCACCAGTTTCTCTTACAAGCGGAAGTGTACCATATCTCATGGCAATCATTTGTCCTAGGCCACATGGTTCAAACTTAGATGGCATTAAGAAGATATCACAGCCTGCATAAATCTTTTGTGCGATTTCATCCGAATATCCAATATAGCATTTAAATCTATCAGGATATCTAGCTTCTAAAGATCTAAAGAACTCTTCATAATGGTGATCACCTGAACCCATTAATATAAATTTAGCATTACTATAATTTATAACTTCATCAATAATTGGTTCTAATAAATCAATACCTTTTTGATCTACAAGTCTTGATACTAAACCAAATAGAGGAACATCATCATTATTTAATCCAAATTGTTTTAATAATGCTTCCTTATTTGCTTTCTTACCAGTAGTAACATTTTTAACTGAATAATTTTTAAATATATGTTTATCAGTTTCAGGATTATATTTAACTACATCAATACCATTTAAGATACCATAGAAGTCAAAATATCTAAGTCCTAAGATGTTATTTAAATAATAACCATATTGGTCTGTTAATACTTCATTTTTATATGTAGGTGAAACAGTAGTAATAGCATTAGCCTCCATTATTGCTGATTTCATAAAATTAATACAGCCACCAAATTCAAGTGAATTAGAATATGGCATAAATAATATATTCATCATATCCATTGGGAAATTTCCTTGGTATTGGATATTATGAATAGAGAATACTGTTTTAATTCTATTGTATTCTGGATATTGGAAATAATTAGATTTTAGAATGTATGGTACTAAACCTGTTTGCCAGTCATTTAAATGAATGACATCAGGGAAGAATTGTACAACCTTTATTAATTCTAAAATCGCAAAATCAAAGAATGCAAATCTTTCTCCATCATCACCATAACCATAGAAGCCATCTCTATTAAAATATCTATCACTATCTATAAAATAAAAAGTAACTCCATCATGAACGGCTTCGAATACACCTAGATATTCAGTTGATTCACCGATTCTAACGTACGCATATCCTTTGTATTCAGCTATATTTTTGTCCTTAATTTTTTTGTAATATGGTAAAACTACTCTTACATCACAACCATTTTCTTGTAATGCTTTAGGCAATGCACCTATAACATCAGCAAGACCTCCGGTTTTAGCATAAGGAGCACCCTCACTAGCACATATTAAGATTCTCATTATGTAACCCCCTATATCTTTTTAATTTGTCATTGAACATTCTATATATTGTATTATACAATATTTTCAAGCCTAAAACAAGATAAAGAAATCAATGAAATATGCGGTTTTTCTTAAGAAAAGTGGTATATATCTAACTAAAAGATAAAAGCTTTATAAAAATAAAGTTTTTTCTCTTGATAAGAAAATCTAATTTTGATATAATTTAGAAGCATATGGAAAAATTATAATTAATTATAATATTTCAAAAATGAGGTGTAACAATGGCGTCAAAAAGTAAAAGAAATAGAACGAAATTTAAATGGACAAAGGAATTAATATTCTTATTATGTGGTATCGTTGTTTTAATTGTTGCCGCAATATTAATTAACATTCCTACTAAAGCGTCTGTTCAATTAGATAAATATAATAATGCGATTTCAGCATACAACACAACTAATAGTACTCAATATTCAACATTACCATCAAATCATGTTTTTAAAGAAGTATCTATTAAGTCTTTAAAGAAAAAGAAGAAATCTGATAATTATACATTTGTATTCTATTGTTCATTAACAGATGCTACATCACTTGAATATCTTTCTAAGATTAATTCAGCAGCTACTAACCTAGAAATAAAGACAGTTTATTTATGGTTTGCTGATTATGTAGAAAATAGTGATGCAGATACAAAGAAGACTGTTAAATACCATGATAAGGTAAATGAATACAATAATATTGTTAATGACAATATCAATTCATTAGTTTCAGATGGCTCAATTTATTCTAAACAAGATAATTTCGATTTAGAAACTTATCCTACATTATTAGTATTCAAGTCTGATTCATTAGTATATAATTCACAAACATATTCTTTAAGTGATGATGCAGATCAATATAACTGGGATATGTATGTTACAACAGCTCTTGGTTATAGCCATGATGAAGAATTAAAAAAATAATTAAAATGCATTAACTGGGACATATGTCTCAGTTTTTCTCATAATATAGGAGGTATATATGATTGATACTATAAAGCGTGAAATAAAGAATAATTTAGAAAAATATTATAAAGATAAATACAATGTTGATTTACAAATTGTGGTAGAGGAACCAAAGAAAAAAGAACTTGGTGATATTTCTATTCCAATGTTTGTCGTAGTTAAAACACTAAGAAAGCCTATGCCTGAAATTGTTAATGAAGGCTTAGAGGCATTAAAGTCATTTGACCTACCTATATCAGATTTAGGTGCTGTAGGTGCTTTTATTAATTTGTTTGTAGATAAATCAAAGATATCTAAAAATATTATTAAAATGGCAATAGAAAATGATTCTAATTATGGTAAGAGTGAAGTTGGTCTTGGCAAGAATGTTACACTTGATTATTCAAGCCCTAATATTGCAAAAAGTTTCTCAATTGGTCATTTAAGATCTACAATGATTGGTAACTCTTTAAAGCTTATTTTAGAAAAGTGTGGATATAACACATATTCAATCAATTATTTAGGAGACTGGGGTACTCAGTTTGGTAAAATGATTGTTGCCTATAAGCTTTGGGGTGACCTAGATAAGATTAAGGCAGATCCAATTAATGAATTAACTGCCTTATATGTAAGATTCCATAAGGAGGCAGTAGATAAGCCAGAACTTGAGGATGAAGCAAGAGAAGCATTTAGAAAGATGGAACTTAAAGATCCTGAGTACTTAGATTTATGGAAATGGATTAGAGAAGAATCATTAAAGGAATCACAACAAATTTATGACCTATTAGATATTAAATTTGATTCATTTAATGGTGAAGCATTCTATAATGATAAAATGGATCCTGTAGTTGAAGAATTAGAAGCTAAAGGCTTATTAGTAGAAGATGATGGTGCCAAGATTGTAAATCTTGGTGATGATATGCCACCAGCTTTAATTAAAAGAAGTGATGGTGGATCATTATATATCACTCGTGATTTAGCTGCCGTATTCTATAGAAAGAAAGAATATAAATTTGATAAGATTTTATATGTAGTTGGAAATGAACAAAAGCTTCATTTCGAACAATTAAAGAGATTAATTACTAAGATGGGATATGATTTTGCAGACCAAGTAAATCATGTTAATTTTGGTTTGTACCTAACTAATGGTAAGAAGGCATCTACTAGATCTGGTAATGTTGTTAAATTATATGATGTATTAATGACTGCCATTAATCTAGCTAAGGCTCAAATTGAAGAAAAGAATCCTAATTTAGCTAATAAAGAAGAAATAGCTAAGAATGTAGGTATTGCCGCTATTGTATTTGCAGATTTAAAGAACTTTAGAGGCTTAGATATTGAATTTAATATCAATGACGCAGTTAAATTTGAAGGTCAAACAGGACCATATCTTCAATATACAGGTGTAAGAATTGCATCAATTCTAAGAGGTAAAGAATTTGATTATAATAATATCAATACAGACCTATTTGAAAAGCCTCATTATTTTGAACTAGCAAAGCTAGTTTCAGATTTTAGAGCGACTATCGAAAGAGCAGCAAATGAATTCGCTCCATCAGTTATCGCAAAATATTTATTAACATTAGCTTCATCATTTAATAAATTCTATTCACTTGAAAAGATTAATGTAGAAGATGAAGTAACAAGAAATACTAATTTCGCTCTAGCTAAGGCTGTTAGAGTGGTTTTAAATGAAGGATTAAGATTATTAGGTATAAAATATTTAGAGGAAATGTAATATGTATTCTAGAAAGAAAATCATTAAGTATTTGATACTAATCCTAGCAATTTTAATATTATTAGTCATCTTACTTACTCAAGTAGGAGATATAAAGAAAATAATTAATGTATTTGCCCAAGGATTCAATGCTTGGTGGTTAGTTGCTTGTATAGGACTCATATTGCTTTATTGTTTTGTATATAAGCTTCCATTAATTATTTTAGTTAAAAGGCATTATAAGAATTTAAGCTTTAAAGATCTATATTTTATATCAGGTTCTGAATTTTTCTTTAATGCTGTAACTCCATTTGCCTCAGGTGGTCAGCCATTCCAGGCATATGCCTTAAAACAAAAGGATGTTAATCTATCTGATTCAACATCAGATTTATTACTAAATTTCTTGGCATATCAGGTAGCTCTAAATCTAGTATCTGGTGTATGTGCTATTGTATTTTTTAATAGATTACATAGTGAAATAGATAATTTCATTATTCTATTTATTGTAGGTTTCTCCATTAACTTTTTAATAATGATTTTACTTTTGTTACTTGGAACAAGTAAAACATTTGGTAAAGCATTAATTAAATTAATAAGTGTAATATGTAAAATAAAGCCAATAAAGAAGCTTGTTGGCGATAAGACAGATTCAATTACTCAATATGTTAATGATATGCAAACAGCATTTAAAAACATGAAAAAGGATATGTTAACATGGTTTTTATGCTTATTCATTAAGGTATTAGCTAATGTAATTTATTATTGTATTCCATTCTTAGGATTCTATGTTATTAATAATGGAATAGATTCAAAAGAATTCTTTTATTGTTTCGCATTAACTTCATTTAGTTTAACAACAACAATTTGGGTACCACTACCTGGTGCCTCTGGTGGTGTAGAATTAGCTTTCTTAGTATTATTTAAAAAGCTAATAACAGATACAGGAGCCACTGATCCTGATTCAGTAGCTCAAAGTGGAATGTTGTTATGGAGATTTTTAACATATTATTTTGTATTGTTATATGGCTTAGTAGATTATATTATTTTCGATAGAGGTATTACTAAAGAATTAAAACTAAAAGAAAAAGCTCTAAAAGAGAATAATAATGAAAGTGAAATAGTTGAAGAAGAAACAAATAATACTTTAACAACAGATAACAATAGTGATATAATAGAGTAGATTATGGGAGGATAGCATTTATGAAAATTGGTTTATTTTCAGATCAATACTACCCACAAATAAGTGGTGTAGTAACATCATTAAAAATGTTATATGAAGGTCTAGAAGCAATGGGCCATGAATGCTATATTTTTACTGCAATTGATGATGAAAATTGTAAGGACCACCCAGAATTAAAGAACAAAAGGATAATTAATTTCCCTGGAATTCATTATCCATTTAAGGCAGCTAAAGAATATAAATTTAATTTCTTTAGAAAGAAATTTGTAAAAGAAGTTGCTAAATATAATTTAGATGTTATACATGTAAATACTGAATTTAATATTGCGGCTATAGCAAGACTTGCGGCAAAGAAACTAAATATACCAATTGTATATACAGTTCATACTGCATGGATTCAATATATCTGTACATTATTTCCAAGAGGAGATAAATTCTTCCATCCTCTATATGTAAAGATTATGCAAGTGTTATTTACAAAGCCTACATATAAGGCTTCAACAATAACAATCTTACCAACTAAAAAGATGTTACCAGATTTAAAGAATTATGGTATTAAAGGTGATAATTTTAAGATTATCCCTACTGGTATTGAATTATATAGATTTAAAGATTTTAATCCAGATCCTCAAAAAGTAGAAGAATTAAAAGAAAAGCTTGGATTAAAAAATAAATTTGTATTCTCATATATAGGTAGAACTGCCAAAGAAAAGAGTATTGAATTTCTAATTGATGGTTTCTCTAAGATTGCAGCTAAATATGATAATGCAAGATTAATGATAGTTGGTGGTGGCCCTGTCTTAGATTCTTTAAAGGAACAAGCAGAAAAACTAAATATTGCTGATAAAGTAGTATTTACAGGCTTAATACCATGGGAAGATATTCCATATTATTACCATATATCTAATGTCTTTGTTAACGCATCTAAATCAGAAACACAAGGTTTAACATATGTAGAAGCACTTGCGGCAGGAGTACCTAATCTAGTATTAAATGATTTATGTATTGAAGATGTTGTTAAAGAAGGATATAACGGATTTATCTTTAATGATATGGATGAATTTGTTAGCAAAATGGAATATTGCCTAACAAATAATTTAGATGATATTATTAAAAATACTAAGCCTTCATCTTTAGAATTCTCTAAAGAGAAATTCGCTGAAAATATCTATAATGTATATTTAGAAGCAATAGAAATTAATAATAATAAAAAGAAAAAGAAGAAATAAAAAAAGCTCTCGTTTGAGAGCTAAATAATTGCCCGATTGATGAAATTGGTAAACATGCGTGACTCAAAATCACGTGGGGCGACTCTTGTCGGTTCGAGTCCGACATCGGGCACCATTAAAGAACAATAGGATTGATACAAGCTATCAGTCCTTTTTTCTGTATGTCGGGCATGTTATATGTCTAGGGTGAAAGTCCCAAGAGAGGTAGTTGTCGCCAACTCGATAGCGACTTGCAAAGCGTAAACCAGTAATGGAGCGTGAAAAGAAGCAATAGCGAAATCGTGGCTCAA
>JAFRXJ010000017.1 GCA_017441525.1 Acholeplasmatales bacterium
TTGAGCCACGATTTCGCTATTGCTTCTTTTCACGCTCCATTACTGGTTTACGCTTTGCAAGTCGCTATCGAGTTGGCGACAACTACCTCTCTTGGGACTTTCACCCTAGACATATAACATGCCCGACATACAGAAAAAAAGCGATAATAAATATCGCCTTATATTAAATCTTCTATTTTACAGTTTAGTTCTCTTGCTAAAACATATACAGTTTCTACTTGTGCTTTTGATATATCTACTGTTTTTTGTTCATACGATTTAATTGTTCTTAAAGGTATATTAGTAAGCACAGCTAACTCTTTTTGACTTAGTCCATTCTTTTCTCTTATTATTTTTAATTTTGATGGTATATTTAATCTTTCTTTATAAAAATCAATTAAATGTTTTATATCCATTTCATGATAAGGGAAATAATTCATTATTAATTCCTTTAATGGTACTTTTTTAAATATATATTTAAATGACACATTAAAATACCATGATATATAGCATAATACATAGCCTGACCAATATTCTGGAGTAGCAATAGGTGACATATTATATTCTTTAGGTTCATTGTTCATAATAATTGATAATAATTCGCTAGATGATTTACCTAAAGTATATTTCATATTATTTGTTTCAAATGCATCTGCCATTATAGAATTTATGAAAATATTTTCAAATTCATTAACTTCTATTTTTTCAAAGACTAATGCAATTTCAAATAAATCACCTAATCTATTTTGTAAAACTGGAAGGTAATAATCATTATAAGGATGAATCATCAATCTCAACTCCTCTCATAATGTCATTTAAGTATTTATCATTAATAGTTTCGATACCTTTTTTGTTCTTTAAAAAGTCATTTCTAGCATCATTATTTCTTTTTTCTCTTAATGGATAATATTCTTCTTTTTTTACTTCAATTGCTTTAATGTATGATAAATTATTGAATGCTTTTTTAGATTTCAATACAATTTGTTCGCCTAAATTACCAAGTTTTAATGCTTCATTTAATCTTTTTAAAGAAATTGTATTATTTAAAAAACTTTCTGCATAAGAAAAATATGAATCATCAGCTCTATATCCAATAATAACATCATATTCTTCGTATGGAAGAAGATAATTATTAAGTAAAAATTCTTTTCCTTGAATAGCAATATCATTTTTTAAAATAAACGATCTATTTTTTAATAATAATGCAATCCAATTTAACACATTTCCTTCTTTTGTTAAATTTAATATTTTAAGATTTGATATGTCCAATTCATATTCATTTGAATAACCGTCATGATATCTATCTACAGCCCATTCTTTCGCAAGCTCAAGATCTTCTGTCATATAGAATCCAAGTCCATAATCGTTATATTTTTTTCCTTTTCCATATTCAGGCTTTTCGATTATATTTATAGAACCATGATATAATTTTATTTTTTTATTCATACTATCACCAACTATATTGTATCATTATAATGTCACAGTGTCAATTTAAAAGGGACATTATAATGTCACAAAAATAAAAATAGGAAAGCATTTGTCTTTCCTATTCATTATCAATAATATATTTTAACATTTGGAATGCTACTATTCTTTTGGCATTCTTTTTAGATGTGTCTTCAGCATTAAATGATTCTTTATATCCTTCAATCATAATTCTACATTTCCAGATATCTATACCATTGTTTGTGCCCTTCATTGCTATTTTATATACCGGCTCATTTATAAAGCCCTTTGCGAATAGTTCTTGTAGCTGATTAATACATCTATCTTGATCAGGATATCCTACTATATCTGTCATCTTTAGGATTAGATTATTCTCTTCAATATATTTGTATGCTTCCTTAGAAGCTTCTAAAATTGAGATTATTTTAGTTTTTAGAGGACATTGGAATTTCTTATCAATTCCTTCTAAAGAAAGGATTATCTCGTCATTTTTAACCTCTATAACAGGTTTTCCACCATATTTTCTCTTTGCCCATTCGAAAACTAGTTTACCATAATTTGTTTTATCTTCTATTCTATTAATTATAGCTTCATCTAGATTTAATAGCTTTTCAATAATTGAAAAATCATTTGAATCTTTAATAATGTTAGCTATTAAAAGCTTAAATGAATTAACTTGATTGTCTTGTGGTAGGTCATTATTTAAATGTAATTTAGTAATTCTTTCTTCTAAATATTCATCAGATAAAACTAAATTTATAAAATCATTTATATATTTAAAATCAAAATATGAATTTAAGATATTATTTTCATAATAAAATAATTCATTTTTAATTTTATTATCTACTGTATAAGAAATTATATAATTTGCGAAAGCTAATAGATCATCATCTATAGCTATTGTTTCTAATATATCTTTATTTTTAAATTGATAACCTATAATATTTCCAATATTAAATAAGTAATTCATTCATATCACTCCCTAAACATTAATATAATACCAAATTTTATTAAATAATAAAAGGGGAAAATTTTTCCCCTTAAATTATGCAACACAGAATATTAAATGCTTGAAGATTAGACACCAAATTAAATCAACCCAACCAAATGCAAATCCTAAGAAGATTGCAAGGATTAAGCCGATTAAATTTCTTAAGCTAAATCTTTCGAATATTGCTGAAACTCTAACAATTACCTCTGTTACCCAGTTTACAACTGGAATTAATAATAAAATTATTTGAATTAATCTTGGTAAACTTTGAAATTTCTTTGCCATAATATTCTCCTAATTACATGTTTTCATGAATAGTACGACTAATAACATCGTCTTGTTGTTCTTTTGTTAATTTGATGAAGTTTACTGCATATCCAGATACACGAATAGTTAATTGTGGATATTTTTCAGGATGTGCTTGAGCATCTAATAATGTTTCACGGTTGAATACATTAACATTTAAATGATATCCGCCATCTGATACATAAGTATCTAGCATTTGTACTAAATTATCTACCTTTTGTGACATAATTTTATCCTCCTATAAATTAGTCTTCATCTTTTCCTAATGAGCCTGGTGTAATTGAGAATGTATTAGAAATACCATCTCTTGAATGCTCATAAGGTAATTTTGCAACTGATTCAAGTGAAGCAAGAGCTCCATTTGAGTCTCTACCATGCATTGGATTTGCACCTGGAGCTAGAGGTACACCAACTCTTCTACCATCAGGTGTGTTACCTGTCTTTTTACCATATACGACATTTGATGTGATTGTTAAAATTGACATAGTTGGCTCAGAATCACGATATGTATAATGCTTTCTAATCATATTCATGAATGTCTTAACTAGCCATACTGCGATATCGTCAACACGATCATCATTGTTACCATATTTAGGGAAGTCACCTTCAGTCTTATAATCAACTACAAGTCCTTCTTCATCTCTAATTGGAGTAACCTTTGCATATTTGATTGCTGATAGTGAATCTACAGCAACTGATAAGCCTGCGATACCTGTTGCAAAATATCTATGAACCTTAGAATCATGTAGAGCCATTTCTAATGCTTCATAAGAATATTTATCATGCATATAGTGGATTAGGTTTAATGTATTTACATAAATACCAGCTAACCATTCCATCATATCTTCATATTTAGCTTTAACATCTTCAAAATCTAGTGGTCCATCACCCATAACTGGCATATATTTAGGTCCTACTTGCATAGCCTTACCAGTCTTCTTATCCTTCATTAATTCATCCTTACCACCGTTGATTGCGTATAGTAAGCACTTAGCTAGATTTGCTCTAGCTCCGAAGAATTGCATTTCTTTACCTTCTCTCATTGAAGATACGCAGCATGCAATACAATAATCGTCACCCATTTCAGGTCTCATTAATTCATCGGATTCGTATTGAATAGATGATGTTCTAATTGAGATGTCTGCACAGTATTCCTTGAAGCCTCTAGGTAATCTCTTAGACCATAATACTGTCAAGTTTGGTTCTGGTGCTGGTCCTAGGTTATCTAATGTATGTAAGATTCTAAATGAAGTCTTAGTAACTAGTGTTCTACCATCAGTACCCATACCACCAATTGATTCAGTTACCCAAGTTGGGTCTCCTGAGAATAATTCATTATATGATTCAATACGGGCAAATCTAACCATTCTTAATTTCATAATGAAATGGTCAATGATTTCTTGAGCGATTTCTTCTGTGATTAAGCCCTTCTTTAAATCTCTTTCAAAATAGATGTCTAGGAATGCTGAATTTCTACCGATAGACATTGCAGCACCGTTTTGATCTTTAACAGCTCCTAAATAACCAAAGTATAGGGCTTGTACAGCTTCCTTAGCTGTTGTAGCTGGTTCTGTAATATCACAACCATAAGATGCAGCCATATCTGTTAGGGCTTGAAGAGCTCTAATTTGTTCAGATATTTCTTCTCTGTCTCTTGTCTTATCTGGTGTCATATCACCATCAATTAAAGATTTGTCATATTCCTTTTTAGCCATAAGGTATTTAGTACCATATAGGGCAACTCTTCTATAGTCACCAACAATACGTCCTCTACCATATGTATCAGGTAAACCTGTAAGGATATGGGCAGATCTACATGCTCTCATTTCTGGAGTATACGCATCGAATACACCATCATTATGAGTTTTTCTATATTTTAAATAAAACTCTTGAATTTGTGGATCAATAGTATAGCCATATTGTTCAGCAGCTTGACATGCCATTCTAATACCACCATTTGGCATGAATGCTCTTTTTAAAGGTACGTCAGTTTGAAGACCAACGATTTGCTCTAAGCCTTTATTAATATAACCTGGCTTATGTGAATTAACTTGCGAAATAATATTTGTATCACAGTCATAAACTCCGCCTCTTTTTCTTTCTTCAGCCATTAAGTCTAAAACTGTATTCCAAAGTTGCTTTGTAGCCTCAGTAGGTCCTACTAAGAAGCTTGCATCACCTTCATATGGAACATAATTTCTTTGAATGAAATCACGTACATTTATTTCATCATTACTCCACTTACCTGGAATAAACCCTTCCCATCCTTTATACATTTTACAATAACCTCTTTCCAAAAATTCTTTATTTTAAAGATATAATCTTTATTAGCAATGTTATTATACTCTAAATAACATTATATTTCAACATAAGTAAACGCTTTATTAAGAATTATTCTTAATTAGATACTTTTATTTATTCTTTAATTCTTCTACCTTTTTATCAATCCAAAGTTCTAATATTTCTTCAGGTTGAAATCCACGGCATGATACATAACATTTATCATCAGACATAATCATAATTGTAGGAACTTGTCTTATTTCATATTTTTCTAATAGTGACACTGTTTCTTCACTTGCTTCAATATGAAATAGCTTTAAATCAGGCCTAGCTGATACTATTCTTTCAAGTATAGGCATCAAAGTTAGACAGTTAGCACATGACTCACCAGATACTTCTACAATTGAAACGCCTTTAAGGTTTTCTTTATAGTTTTTATCATTAAGCCACATCTTTAATCACTCCTAACAAATACTTAGCATGTCTTACCTCTTCTTTTGTAGGAGGTAATGTATTTTCTAGTCTATATGGAATATTTAATTCCTTATATTTTGATACACCCATAGTATGATAAGGTAATACTTCTATTTTATCTACTGTCTTTAGGGTATCAATAAATTCTTTTGTCTTGATTAAATATTCATCTTTTAAAGTAATACCAGGTACTAAGACATGTCTTATCCACATATGCTTATTATTATCTGATAAATAATTGGCAAATTCTAATATATTTTTGTTAGATTTACCTGTAAGCTTTATATGCTCATTATCATCAATATGCTTAATGTCTAATAAGAATAGGTCAGTATATTTGATAAGCTCATCAAATTTTTTCATTAATTCTTCATTATTTTTATCAAAAACAATACCTGATGTATCAACTGCGGTATGGATATTATATTCTTTAAATTTTTTAAATAATTCAATTAAAAAATCAATTTGAAGTAATGGCTCACCACCACTTACAGTAACTCCACCACCATTTTCAAAATAGCCACGATACCTTAAGGTAGTCATAACAACCTCATCTGATGTCTTTATTATGGCATTATCTTGTGTCCATGTATCAGGGTTATGGCAATATAAGCATCTTAAAGGACAACCCTTTAAAAAAATGACATATCTAATTCCAGGACCATCTACTGTTCCGCCTGCAAAAAATGAATGTATTTTTCCTTCCATATTTGCCACCCTCCGTGCATATAAATTATAACACATATTTTTAAATATAAAATATTAAAAATAAAAGAAAAAAATGACCACATAATTTTATGTAGTCATCTTATAATTATTATTCAATATTTAATTTATTTTTAATCCACTTAACTGAGTAATTTGCCCAGTCAGTATAATATGGTAATACCTTCTTAGGATCTCCGTTAGCTGTCTCTTCAGTCCCTAAAGATAAGCCATGACCTCCCATTGGGAATACATGATATTCAGCATTACAATTATTTGCTTTATAAGCTTCAAGTAATAATAATGAATTCATTACATTAACAGATTCATCTGTAAATGTACCAAATAAGAATAAATCAGGAGCTTCGGGTGTTACTTGAGTTTCTAGTGATACATATTTAAATAAATCTTTATTGTTATAATCTTCTTTTAATAAATTCTTAAATGAATCAATATGAGAATATCTTTCATCAGATGTTACAACAGGATATCCTAGCATTAATAAATCAGGTTTAATACCATAATCTTTATAATGTAAAGATAAATCTAGGATACAATGTCCTCCAGCTGAAAATCCAAGTCCTATAATAGATTTGCATCTATTATCATTTTTAACAATTTTCATTACTTCAGCAAGATATTTTGTTGTCATTGGGTATTTTTCTTCTACTGTTTCTCTATAATTTACGACTACTGCATGAAAACCATGAGTGTTATAAAACCTAGCTACAGGTAATGATTCTCTTTCAGATGTATATTTATATCCTCCACCTGGAGAAATAACAACTACTGGTCTAGATGCATTATCAATATATAATTCTCTATAATAATTAGTTGTGTTTAAAATGAATTTTTTCTCCATAATTGTCCTCTAAAATACTTTTATATTCATTTAATAATTCTATTTTTTCATTTCTTAATTTAGGATCTGTTATATCCTTATATATATCATTTAAGAAATTATATTTATTCAAATAATAATTTAAGAATATTTCATCTCTTTTTTTAAGAAGAATTGGACCATATTTTAATTCGAATTCAGATAATATTTCTTTTTCTTTAATTACTACTATTATTTCATAATATTTATTTTGATCTAAGATAGAATATTCATCAATTATTTTAAATTCATTTTGATTTAAATATTTTCTTAATTCATATTGCTTATTATTTGGCTCTAAAATTAGTTTTTTATTATCAAGCTTAGATAATCCAGCATCAATAATATCTTTAATTAATAAGCCACCCATTCCGGCAATAATACATGTATCAAAATAAGAATTAATATTTTTAAATCCATCAGATAATATAATTTCTATTTTATCTTCTAGATTAGATTTAATAATACTATCTTTAGCCATTTTTAAGGGTCCATTAGATATATCAGATGCGATACCCTTTTTAACATCATATTTTTTAATAGCTTCTATTAATACATATGCGTGGTCGCAACCTAAATCTAATAAAGAATTGCTTCCCATGGCTAGGGAAGCTAATAATTCTATTCTTTGCATATTAGTGCTTAATCATGAAATCTTTTAATCTCTTAGAGCGAGTTGGGTGTTTAAGCTTTCTTAAAGCTTTAGCTTCAATTTGACGGATACGCTCACGTGTTACATTGAATTCTTTGCCAACTTCTTCTAGAGTTCTTTGTCTACCATCAATTAAACCAAATCTTAATCTTAATACTCTTTCTTCACGTTCAGTTAATGTGGCTAAGACTTCATCTAATTCTTCTCTTAATTTCATCTTAGCTGTATACTCATATGGATCTAGAGCATGTGGGTCAGAAATGAAATCTCCTAAAGATGAATCTTCTTCTTCACCAACTGGTGATTCTAAAGAAATAGGCTCTTGAGCTATTCTTTGGATTTGTTGAACCTTTTCAACTGTAATATCCATTCTTTCAGCAACTTCTTCAGGAGTTGGTTCACGGCTAAATTCTTGAACTAATTGTCTTTGGATTCTAACTAGCTTATTGATTGTTTCAACCATATGAACTGGAATTCTGATTGTTCTTGCTTGATCGGCAACAGCTCTTGTGATAGCTTGTCTAATCCACCATGTTGCGTATGTAGAGAACTTAAATCCCTTCTTATGGTCAAATTTATCAACTGCCTTAATTAGACCCATATTTCCTTCTTGGATTAAGTCTAAGAATTGTAAACCTCTTGATAAATACTTTTTAGCTATAGATACTACAAGTCTTAAGTTGGCATTAACAAGCTTATCTTTAGCTTGGTCAGCTGTTTCAACAATATCTTGTAGCTTTTCATATTCTTCAATTGTTACTGTGTTAAAGTCATCGGCATCAATTTCAGCAAGTTTTGCCTTTGCTGCTCTACCTTCAACTACTTGTTCAGCATATAATGTTTCTTCTTCACTTGAAAGTAGAGGAATCTTACCGATTTCCTTTAAATACATTCTAACTGGATCATCAACTTTTAATGATGCAGGTAATTGGTCATATGTTGAAATATCAACTTCTTCTACATCACTTAAATTAGGCTCTGCATTATCATCCTCGTTTGAATCTTCCTCGTTTGGCATAATGTCGATTTCTTCTTTATTTAGTGCGTTTTCAATTTTTTCATATTCCTCAGAATCCTCTTGGAAATATTTAGTTACGTCCTTGATAAAGATAAAACCACCATTTTTCTTACCTAATTCAAGTAATTCCTTTTGAATCTCATCGAATTCCATATCATTTACCCCTTTTCTTTGATAATTCTAATTTTCTTTTTCTATTTATAAAAGCTTCATTTGCGTATTCGAAACTTTTTTCTTTAGAAATATTTTGAGAAGATATTTTTCTTTTTAAATCTTTATTCTTTGCATCAAAATAATCTAGTCTGATTTTTTTAATACAATCTGTCATATCTTCCTGATTATATGATGCGATAGTATCTTCTCTTACCTTATTCATCATTAGTGTGTAATAATCTACATCAGGCTGATCTAGCATTTTTATGAATGATGCATTATCGAATTTATCGAAATTTGCATAATATTCATCTATTAACTTTACCCATATTTTTATTGTTTTTTCTTTGAACCCATAAATTGATTCACCAAGTGTATCATTTATGTATATAGCATTAGCCTTAGACTGCATAGCATATAAGAATAATCTTAATTCAGCAATTGAATTCCATGTTTCGCTAATTATTGGCTTAGGCTCTTCTATAATTGGTTCTTCTATATAATAATCATCAGCAGGATATAAGGAATTATTAGATGTTGATGCAAAAGACATTCTATAATTATCAAAATCCATTCTAATGGCCTCAAGTGTAGTCTTTGTATCATCAGATAATCTTTTTAAATAAGATTCCTTAATCGCTTGATTATTGACATCTAAAAGTAAACCAAATATTTCATCACATGTTTCCTTGAAAACTATATTATCGTCTAAATTCTTGTTAAGAAGTGTAGTTTGATATAAATATTCAAGTGAATCCATAATATGTGATTCAAAATAATTTACGTATGCTTCTTTTCCAAATTTCTTTACATACTCATCAGGATCCATTCCATCAGGTAGTAAAACCAATCTGACATTAAATCCTGCTTGTTCGAATATTTTAATTGCTTTTTTAGAGGCTTTTATACCTGCGGAGTCACCATCATAACAGATTATTGCGTTATTTGTATATTTGCTAAGTAATCTAGCTTGGGTTAAAGATAATGCTGTACCCATTGTACAAATTGCTTCTTTTAATCCTGATTTGTATGATGCGATAACATCCATTTGGCCTTCATGAAGAATTACTCTTTTTCTTTTTAGCATTTCTCCTTTAGCCTTTTGGATATTAAATAATACTTCGCCCTTGTGATATAAAATAGTTTCTCTTGAGTTTACATATTTAGGTTGATTTGGATCATTTGAATTGAACATTCTAGCAGAGAATCCGATTGGATTTCCATTTTCATTATAGATTGGAAACATAATTCTATTAACGAAGAAGTCATGTGAATCATTTTCTCCAATATTTATTAATCCAACATCGTATATATCTAGCTCTAAGAAATTTGAATCCTTTAAAAGTTTAAATAGGCTATTTGATGATTTGGGTGATAAACCAATGTTGAATTCACTAATTGTTTCATCATCCAATCCTCTATCTAAAAGATATTGTCTAGCTTCTTTACCATTTGTTGTTTTTTCATAATTGGCTTTATAGAAGTTAATAGCCATATTCATTATTTCATAATATTTTTTATTTGGATCTTCTTTAGGTTTATAATTAGTTTTTATTTCCATTCCATTAAATTCAGCGAGCTTTCTTAATGCTTCAGGGAATGTGATATTTTCGATTTGCATTATAAACTTAATTGGATCACCTCCACCACCACAGCCAAAGCAATGGGCTAGCTTCTTTTCGGGTGAAACTAGAAATGATGGAGTATCTTCATGATGGAAGGGACATAAGCCTTTATAGTTCTTTCCTTGCTTATCAAGCTTGATGTTATAGCTTGAAACAAGGCTTACTATATCAGTGGCATCTATTATTTCTCTATAATCATCTTGAAAAGCCAAGAAAATCCCTCCCTACATTAGTTTTAGAATTTTAATTTTGATTCGATGTATGATGCAACCTCATCAACTGGTAATGTGATTTGTTCCATTGTATCTCTATCTCTGATTGTTACAGTGTTGTTATTAACTGTTTCATCATCAACACAGATTGTAAATGGAGTACCAATTGCATCTTGTCTTCTATATCTCTTACCGATATTAGCTGTTTCATCATATACTGCTGAGAATTTATCAGATAGCATATCATAAATTTCATTAGCCTTATCAGCATGATTTTTCTTAATTAAAGGTAATACTGCAACCTTGTAAGGTGCTAGAGCTGGATGTAATCTTAATACAACTCTTGTATCAACTCTACCATCTTCCCTCTTAGTTTCTTCAACATCGTAAGCACTGAATAATACAGTAAGTAACATTCTTTCAACACCTACAGATGGTTCAACTACATATGGAAGGTATTTAGTATTATCATCTGGATCAAGATATTCCATATTAGCTCCTGAATGAGTTTGGTGTGCATTTAAATCGTAATTTGTACGAGATGCAATACCCCAAAGCTCTCCGAAGCCCCATGGGAAATCAAATTCGATATCTGTTGTTGCATTAGAGTAGAATGATAATTCTTCTTTATCATGATCTCTATATCTTAATTTCTTTTCATCAACACCAATTGATACTAAGAAATCCCAACAGAATTTTCTCCAATATTTAAACCAATCTAATTCAGTACCTGGCTTACAGAAGAATTCTAATTCCATTTGTTCGAATTCTCTTGTTCTAAAGATGAAGTTACCTGGAGTAATTTCATTTCTAAATGACTTACCAATTTGACCGATACCGAATGGTAATTTTCTTCTTGTTGTTCTCTGTACATTCTTGAAGTTAACAAAGATACCTTGTGCAGTTTCAGGTCTTAAATAAACTTCATTTTTAGCATCCTCAACTACACCTTGGAAAGTTTTAAACATTAAATTGAATTTTCTAATGTCTGTATAATCTAATTGACCACATACAGGACATACAACATTATTTGTCTTTAAGAACTCAGTTAATTGTTCATTAGACATTCCATCACCAGTGATTTCTCCATGAGTGAAATCTTCAATAAGCTTATCAGCTCTAAATCTTGAATGACACTTCTTACAATCTACTAGTGGGTCAGAAAATGATCCGATATGTCCAGATGCAACCCAAACTTCTTTGTTCATTAATATTGCAGCATCAAGGCCTACATTATATTTGTTTTGTTTAACAAATTTCTTCCACCATGCTTGCTTAATATTATTTTTTAGCTCAACGCCAAGTGGACCATAGTCCCAAGCGTTAGCTAAACCACCATATATTTCAGAGCCTTGGAAAACAAATCCTTGTTCCTTAAGGAAGGCTACTAATTCTTCTAAATTAATCTTTTGCATAATTCCTCCAACACACATAAATCCATTTTATTATTATAAAATATTTTGTCAAACAAGTCAATTATACTATAGTATAAAATCATAAAAAAAGAGCTATTTTTAGTGATTTTTTTGAAAAATAAAAAAATCATTGCCAAAAACAATGATTTTTATTCTACTTCACCACTAAAAGTAGCTAATTCTTCATCTAAAATTGTTAATACTTCTCCAAATCCAATTCTCTTTTCACTAGATGTAATAATCATTTTATCATTATCATCTAAGCCTAGGGTATTAATAATATCTTCTTTGCATTTCTTTCTTTCTGAATTTTTAACTTTATCAGCTTTAGTAGCTATGATTACTACTTTTCTATTGTAATATTTTAAGAATTTATACATCATTTGATCATCTTCAGATGGTTTATGTCTAAAATCTACTAATAAGAATACAACACGAAGTGATTTTCTATCTTTCATGTATACTTCTATCATTTTACCGAATGTAGCTTTTAATGTTTTACTAACCTTAGCATATCCATATCCGGGTACATCTACAAAATAAAATGAATCATTATTAATTGTATAAAAATTAATTGTTTGAGTTTTTCCTGGATTTGAAGATGTTCTTGCAAGATTCTTTCTATTTAATAACATATTGATAAATGATGATTTACCAACGTTAGATCTTCCACAAAATACAAATTCTGGTGTTCCTTCTTCTGGAAATGAATCAAAATCAACTCCACTTGTTAAAAAATCAGCTTGTTTAATTTGCATAATTACACCTCCAAATATGACATATGTATTATACATATTGTTATAAAATAATTCAAGATATAAAGAAAAGGCTCTTAAAAAGAGCCCTTTCAATTATTACATACTTATTGCCTCAGGTGGAATTTTGTTTAAATCACTACTCATTGTATATAGAAATGAATAGTTTATAAAAAAAGACATAGTCTTCGACTATGCCTTAATTTAAAGTATTAATAATAACCACCAGTAGTTAACTTCATATCTTTGAAGATATTATTCTTTTCAGCTTTCTTCTTGAATGAATCAATCTTCTTAGAATAATCATCTTTATTTACACCAAGCTCATAGCTTTCCTTCATTGTACCAGTCATTGTCCACTTCTTGCCTTCCATTTCTTTAATCATATCTTCAGAAGCATCGATGTTTTCTAAATATGTCTTTGTATAAGTTTCATTAAAATTAACTTTTGCGTTAGCATCAATTTTTCCATATGAATATTGTAATTCATATACATCAGTTGAATCTTCAGCTAATTTAGTATGATTAATCCAAATTTCAAATGTAGTCTTTGAACCCTTGAATGCACCATCTAATAATTCTTTTGTCTTTGCTATTTTTTGTTCACTAGTTGCATCAGATGCTAAGAAATTCTCAGCATAATCATCTGCTGTTTCAACATATCTGCTTGTACCTTTTAAGATAATATAATTTTCTGTTAATTCAAATGCTAGATCAAAATAATCTTTGAATTCTTCAGAATATCCACTAAGGAATTGTTCAAATTTTAATGATACTGGGTATGTTGTTAATTCACCAGTTAATTCTTCAATGTTATAACTGTAAGTTTTATTTGCATATGTACCGCGATGAGTTTTTTCATAATCATCATCAGTGTTCTTTTCTGTATCATTAACATATTTATAAACGCTTGAATTTTGACCTGTTGATTCATTTCCAACTTTTGATTTAGAAGTATTTTTATTATTTTCAGATTGATAAATACCAATATCTATAGTTCTATCTTCTGTTCCAGTAAATGATTCACTATAACTACCTGCTACAGTCTTGATTTCATCTTGGACATATTCGTATGAATAATCATCACGAGACCCTTTAGTAGTGTAATTTCTCTTGTTATCTTGATAACCAGTACATTCTTCTTTGCCACTCTCAGAAACAAGATTCATATATATTTCATTAGTTTCATAGCCCTTGTATGAATATTCTTCTTTCTTATATGTTTTATCGTTTTCTACAGCATTTGTAGTTTTTCCAGAATATGATCCTGATGAATTAGTCTTATATGAAGCTAGACTTGTAGTCTTTCCATCTTTAGTTGTTCTAGAGTATTCACCCATAATGTAGTATGCAGATAAAGCTTCAAATACATCTATAGCTTTGTCATCTTTTTTAAATTTAATGCTATCTTCGCCACTATAACCATAATTAGAAACCTTAATATCCAATTCATCAACTACTTTACCTTTTTTAGGTTTTTTAATTGATAGTAGGTTAGAACTACCAAAGCTACATGAAGCTAAGATTAAACCTGATAACATCAAAGCTCCTACTGATAAACAAATTTTTTTCATTGTTATCCCCTCCGATATATAGTTTTATAATTTGTTTTCTAGTATTATTATACCACATTTGTATATAAAATCAAATAACCCCATTACTATAAGTGGAAATGGGGCATTTTTCTTATATATTTAATATTCTTTTTATTGGTTCAAATTCTTCTTCATTTAGTGTTGCACATCCTATATCAGCGTGCGTAGAATCTCCATGACAATCTGAACCTGCACTTATTAATAAATTATATCTTTTAGCAATTTTTTTATAATGTTCTTCTAAATCCATATGATTTGGATATCTTACTTCTATGCCATCAAAACCATATTTTAATATTTCTTCTACATAATCCTGATTTTTAATTAAGCATGGATGAGCTAAAATAGCTATTGCGTTGTTTCTTTTAATTAAATTTAGACCATCTTCAACAGACATTTTTGTAGATGGAATATAAGCTTTAGATGATGGCTCTATATATTTTAAAGCTTGTATGAATGATAAGTCATTCATTTTAGCAATATGTCTCATCATATTAGCTCTTGTAACTATTTCTTGTGATTCATTAAAGAAAATATCTAAATCTATTTTTAGATTATATATTTCATGAATCTTTTTTAGCATTAAAATAGCTCTTTCTTTTCTTTTTTCTTTATATAGATAAGAAAAATCTATGATCTCTTTTGGAATATAATTATTTTTAAATAAACAAATAATATGGATATTTTCTCCTTTATAATAGGTTGATAATTCCATACCTTTAATTACTTTAATATTATAATCTTTAGCAATTTCATCAATATTTAGGCAACCAAAAACAGAATCATGATCTGTTATGGCAAAAATATCTACTTTATTAGAAATTGCTCTTTCGATTAACTCTTTTTCAGTTAAAACACCATCCGAATGGATGGTATGATTATGCAAATCTATTTTCATTAGTTGTTTTCCTTCATTGATAACATATAATCAATTTCAACTAAAATATCTTTTACTTGTTGAAATTTTAGTAATGATAAGGCAGCATCTAGGTCATATTTTTTTGCTTCTAAAATATTTTTATCTTGTGGAATTAAATCTTGATTATTGTATGTCGCAACAAAATATGTTACTTCCTTTACTGATTTACCAAAAATATTATATTTGATTGTTCTTTTAAAATTAGGAAGTATTGTCGCATCTATTCCTGTTTCTTCTTTAATTTCTCTTAAAGCACAATCTATATCTTCTTCATTTCTTCTTCTATGTCCCTTTGGAAAACCATATGATCCATTAGGTTCCATAATTAATACATATTTTCTTTTTCCTTCATCTACTGTGTATAGCACCGCGCCACACGAAAACTCTCTTTTCATCTCGTAACCTCTAAAATACATCTCGAATGAATTATAGCACAATTTATGCTTAGCATAAAGAAAAAAAGAAGAAAAATCTTAATTAGATTTCTCTTCTGCTATTTTAATGGCTGTTTTAAGTCCATCTAGTGCCGCACTAGTTATACCTCCAGCATAGCCTGCACCCTCACCAATTGGATAAATATATTTAATATTAGATTCTCTATTTTCATCTCTTAATATTCTTACAGGAGATGAAGATCTAGATTCAATACCTATTAAGATGGCATCAGGATTTTTAAATCCTTTTAGCTTCTTATCAAATTCATTTATTCCAAGCTTTAAATTTGAAATAACATAATCTGGTAAGCATCTATTTAAATCACAAAAATATAAGCCATGAGGATATGATGTTTTAATACTTCTTTCTGATGTAGCTATTTCATTATTCAAAAATTCTTTTAATAAATTAGATGGAGCCCTATAATCTTTTGATAATGAATATGCTAATTTTTCATATTTTTCTTGATAATCAATTCCATCAAGTGGTGAACCTTTATCATAATCAGATGGTTTAACATCTACTAAAACTGCACTATTAGAATTTTCATTATCTCTTGAATTATTGCTCATACCATTAGTGACGATTGTATTCTCATCAGATTGAGATGCTAAAACGTAACCACCTGGGCACATACAAAATGTATAGACACCTCTACTTTCAAAATGACATGCAAGATTATAATATGCATTAGGTAATACATCCTTATATTTTCCATATTGGGCTTCATTTATTAATTCTCTTTTATGTTCAATTCTTACACCCATAGAAAATGATTTTTGTTCCATATTTAGATTATATTTATTATATAAATCTCTAATAGTATCCTTGGCAGAGTGCCCAAGACCTAAAAGTAAATGATTAGTATCAAAATTAACATATTCATTAGTTTTTAGATTTAATATATTAACATTTAATTTATTATTTGATTCTTCAAATCCTTTAAATAAATGATTGAAATATATTTTTCCACCAAGTGACTCTATTTCTATTCTTATATTTTTAACTATTTTTTCTAAATAATCTGTTCCTACATGAGGTTTCGAATCATAGATAACATCTTCTTTAGCTCCATGAAGATAAAATTCATTTAAAATGAATTTGATTAAAGGATCTTTAAGATTTGTTGTAAGCTTTCCATCAGAAAATGTACCAGCCCCACCTTCTCCAAATTGAATATTAGAATTTTTATTTAATATTTTATTATTTAAAAATTTTTTAACTTCTTCTTTTCTCTCTTCAATTTTAGAGCCTCTTTCAATGATTATTGGGTTTGCCCCACATCTTGCTAGATATAAGGCAGAAAACATTCCTGCAGGTCCAAATCCAACTATTACAGGACTATATTTTTTATTCCACTTAGGGTATCTTAATTCTATTTCTTTATTAATATAAATATTTATATTTTTACCTGATAATTTATCTTCGGTTTCAATTAATAACTTATACAATAATACAATATTATTCTTATCTCTCGCATCAATAGATTTTTGAATAATTTTATATTTAAAATCGTTGATTTTTAATTTAGATTTAATGACATTATATAAATCTCTTTTATCAAAAGGATCTACTTTAAAATTGATTACTTCATATTTCATATATTCTTAGAAATAATTATGGCAGATGTAAATGCGAACATTATATTATATCCTCCACATAGGCCATCTACATCTATTATTTCTCCTCCTACATAAATATTATTATCCTTCTTTAAAGATAAATTATCATTTATCTCTTTTATATCAATTCCACCATGTGATACTTGGGCGAATTCAAAATCATATACATCTTTAATTGGAATAATAAAATTATGATAATCAATATTGTTATTTTTAATATATTTTAATAATTTAGGATTTAAAACTGAATCTAAATATTTAAAATTAGAATTTGGAGATAAATCTAGTTTAATATATGACTTAGATTTATTATTTAATCTTTGATAGAAACTCGATAAATTCATTATACAAATACCAGATATACCATCATCTTTAAAAATGAATTCTCCATCTTCTGTGTGTATTAATTTATCATTATTATATAAAGATACATTACCTTTTTGTCTTACACCTGATATTTCTTTCAGCTTTAAGTTGGTTTTAAATCCAACTAAAGATGGCATAAAATCATTAAATTTTAAATTAAGATCATCAATTATTTTTAAAGAATTATAAGGCTTTTTATATGAAGCATTTGAACCAATAGCGATTATTATTTTATCAAATGGACCATATGTATTATTTATATAATAAAGATTATTCTTTTTAGATATATTATTAACTTCTAAATCGATAATATCATCTTTGTTTATATTATTTAATAATATATTTAGAACACTTTGACTAGATTCAGATAAAGGATACATTCTTCCTTCATAATCTGATTTAGTATAGATATGTAGCTTATTAAATAATTCAAATAAATCATTAATGTTATCATTAACTAGCTTATATGCAAAATCATTATTATAGCTATTTTTAGATAAATTATTATTAGAAATATTACATCTTCCATTACCAGAAGCTAATATTTTTCTTCCTACTTTACCTTTATTAAAGATTTTATATGATATTTTCTTTTCATTTAATAAATTGGCTAATAATAAGCCACAGGCGCCTGCCCCTATAATCGCTATATTCATAATAATCACCAAAATGATTATACCATATAAAAAGAAAAAATAACCAAAATGGTTATTATTTTCCAATATGACATATCGCAACAGTCCCAGCTATTATTTTATCTAAGGCATCATTCTTATCATTAGATGATCTAATTGTTTCAACAAGTGCATAAAAAATACCTCCAAATGAATGGAGGTATTTCTTTTTATTATCTGTTTTGATTTAATTCAAGATCGATATTAAACATTCTCTTCTTATATTTTTCAATCTTATCATCGATTGGGTTAAGACGAGATGCAAGCTCACGTTTCTTAGTTACTACTTGCTTTCTAACCTTATTTAATTCGTTCATGAATCCTGTTCTTTCCTTGTTAGAGTATGTTGGGTTATCCTTTAATACTGTTAAACGGATAGCCTCCTCTTCAAGTTTCTTTAATTCCTTAAGTTCTTCCATCTTAAGCTTAGAGTTCTCTAATTCGAATACCTCATGCTCAAGTTTAGCACGTTCATCAAGTAATTGTTGTTTCTCTTCTTGATGTTCTTCCCAGTATTTCTCGTTTTTGAACTTTTGCTCAACACGGTCACGCTTACGAATATCAACGAACTTATCTTCAAGTTTCTTCTTATCTTTCTTGATTGTTTCAAGACGAGTATTTCTTTCAGATAAAGAACACTTTAATGAATCCTTAACCTTATTACCAGAAATCTTATGACCATTATTTCTAATGATAGCTTCTTCCATCTTTACAATGTTTTGTAAAATAGAAGTTACTGTACCATGTTTCTTAGCTAAATCCATTAAGTATTCCCAGATTAAGATACATGCATCTTGAGTATCTCTAAACTTGATGTATGCCTCATCTGTTTGAGTTTCTTTCTTCTTACCGAATTCCTTGATAGAATCTTTACTTACTGAAGTTACGATTGCATTGATATTTGAAGCTAATTTATCTTCATATACTACGATTTCTACACCGAATGTTTGATTAGCTTTTCTCATCAAAGGTTCCATGTAATCGATAGTATCCTTGATTTGCTTTAATGCATCTCCAGAAACTTTTGCCTTAAACTGTACTGCAGTTTTTAATACATAAGCAACAGCGATATCGATACAGTTTGTTCTAACTGTAAATTGGTAATCCTCAAAATCAGATTTAGAAGCATTTGCTAGACATGTATTCCAGCAGTTAATACTTTCTAGGAATCTGAATGTTTTACCATCAGTTGCCTTTCCAGCACAGTTACCTTTCATTAACCATGCATCTGAGTTTGTAGCGTCAAGCTCAATTATACGATTAGCATAATTCTCTGCGTCTACATAGTTTTCAGAATCGAATGCGTTCTGAGAAAGGATAAATAAGTTCTCAATCATTTGAGATGTTTCTAGCCCCATTCCTGGTCTTACCTCTAAGTTCTTTGCTTGAACTGGTGCAACCTTCTTAGGTGCTACTTTTGGTTGTTCTACAGGTCGTACAACAACTTTCTTTACTGTTACAGCTTGTCCTGGTTTTTGAACAATTTGCTTTTGAGGCACTGTCTTAACACCAGCTGCATCGTTTGTTTTCTTAATGTTAGAAACAATACGCTTAACAGTATTTGAATCATTTGATGGAGCTTTTGGCTGAACTACTACTTTTCTAACGATAGTAGGAGCTGGTTTTGGCGCAAGAACTGGATTTTCTCTTGCTGGAGCTTCATCAAAATTGTTTGTCGCTGCTTCATTTCGTACATTTTTGGGATCGTCCGGTACATCAACGAACATGCTTCTAGCTTCTTCAGTAGTATACTTTGCACCACATACTTGGCACTCAAAGAAACCACTTACTTTCAAGAAGTCGGATTCACCACATAAATCACAAACTATTTTTTTCATGTGTTTTGTTCTCCTTTTTCTTAAATTTTTCTAATCGACCTTACCTAATAAACAGACACAAGCGGTAATTTGTACTAGTCTACGTTTTCTTTAATTTATTTTATGATACTGGTAATACAAAATGGGCACTATCACGTTGACATTTCACTTTGAAGCAGCAAGCAGAAATGTGCGCTTATTATTAATTAAAGCGTGCGTTTGTATACTGAAGATAATAATCTTCGCGTATATAAATATAAATTTGTCTGTTATCTATGTTAAAATTAGCCTTTTTCAGGCTGAATTATAACCAAAAATTAATTAATATATTATCTAATTTATAATTAGTATACGTATTTTCATAAGAAGATTATACCAAATTATTACTAAAAATTCAATAGTTTGGCGCTTTTCTCGCTATTTTTGGGGCTTTTTTTGAATTAGTCAAGGAAAATGCAGTGAAAACGCATACTTTTATAATAGAAAAAATAAAAAAAGTGCAGTTTTCAAGCACTTTTTAAAAATATTTATCCTTTTTGATTGATTTTTAAATTATATTATGAAGCTAACACTTTCTTTACATATTCTATATCCAGACTTAATAATTTAGCTATAGTGTTTTCATCAGCACCATTTGAATTCATTGTCTTAATATTGTTATTAAGGTTTTTTGTTTCTCCTTCTTGTATTCCTTCAAAACGACCTTCTGCTTTGCTTTCTTTTCTCATATCTTCTATTGCCTTACACATGCTTATTTCACCTTCACTTTCAGTTATCTCTATTCCTGCTTTTGTTACTCTATTTATTAATCTTGCAGTTCTTACATCTATAGTTTCATTTTTGTTATCATATATTAACTTTTCTAAATTATCTTTATTACCTGAATTCTTAATAAA
>JAFRXJ010000018.1 GCA_017441525.1 Acholeplasmatales bacterium
CTCCTAAGGGGAAGGTCGAAGGTTAGAATCCTTTTATCTGCGCCATATTAGAACAACTGTGTTGATACGAGATTTTTATCTCAAATCAGCACTTTTTCTTTATTTTTAGGCATTTTTTGTAGGGTTCAAGTCCCGTTACCGATTAAAATGCCTATTTTTAAATTGGCTTAAAATTGTTATCTGTTATGCATTACCACGAAAGGTCTTGAAAAACCACGAAAGCTCAACGTTGACCACGAAAGACTAAATAGCTGTACGCAAGATTAAGGCAATTAATCAGGTTTGACTCCAACCTAGATAAATGGAGTCTTTTATTGCAATCATATTGACAAATATCGATGTGATAATATATAATATTGATATATATCGATATGAGAGGTTCTAATTATGGATTTGAAAGAATATGCAAATATGTTTAAAGCAATTGGTGACGAAACAAGATTGTTTATTTTAAAAAAATTGATTACCAATGATGAATTATGTGCTTGTAAGTTATTAGAAATGGTTAATTGTAATCAATCTACTTTATCTCATCATATGAAAATATTAACTGATAGTGGATTAGTGATTGCTAGGAAAGATTGGAAATGGGTACATTATTCAATTAACAAAGAAAAAGTCGAATTATTAAATAATTACTTAAAATAGGAGGCATTATGGAATATACATTAGATGATAAATATAAACTTATTAAAGAAGAGGTTTTAAAGAGTAAAAGCAAGAATCCAATCGAAATTGTAAAGTCAATTATGCATAAAGATTTTATAAATATTCATGGACCAGAACACCATTTTTTAGATGGAGCTAGTTTTCTTGTTGCTTATAAAAATGCTGGTGGTAAAGTTGATGTAAATCAAGCAATAGATATGCTATCAGAACGTACTTTAAAGATGCCAGGAGCCATGTGTGGTTTTTGGGGTATCTGTGGATCTACTACAGCAGTTGGTGCAGTTCTTTCCATTATTCATGAAACAGGTCCATTAACTTCAAATGATTATTATAAAGATAATATGGAATTCACCTCATCAGTGATTAAAAGAATGAGTGAAATAGGTGGTCCTAGATGTTGTAAAAGAAATGCTTTTTTATCACTTTCATATGCAGTTGAGTTTGTAGAAAAGAAATATGGAATAAAAATGATTTTAGACGACATATCTTGTGAGTTTTCATCATGGAATAAACAATGCATAGGAAAAAAATGTCCATTTTACAGAAATTAGTGGTCTTTACCACGAAAGGGCGTTTCAAGGGTGTTTCACTTTTTCGTTAGGGTGTTTCAAAATTTAAGGGGTGTTTCATTTGTATTACTATACTTGTCATTAGACATAAAAGCAATAAAATCATCCAATTAAACGGATGATTTTTTCATTATAATGGAATATTAAATCCTTTTGATTTCATGTAATTTAAATATTCAAAATATTCTTTTAATGTTTTGAATCCAAGCTGCTTCATCTTTTCTAATGAGCGTTTATACTCTTCTATTTCAATTTCTTCCTTACCCTTGGTTTGGTTTTCAAATGAAGTTTTAAATACATTATTTAATGTCTGAGATGCTTGCATATCAGCTTCACTTACTCTATGAATGTAATATTCTTCAGTTGTTTTAATTGTGGAATGTCCTGCTCTTTGAGCTACTGTTGTAATAGGTACATATCCAACTAGAATCGATAGATTTGTATGTCTTAGGTTATATAAGGTGAATTTTTCAGGAAGTTCAGCTTTATCTCTTACCTTCTTAAACCATTTATTAAATATATCTGTAGTTACTCTAGACCCATCGGATTGTGAAAATACCTGATCATCATCTTTATAATAATCACCTAATGACTCTATCCAATCTTGTTGCCACTTACGATATTTAATTAATTGCTCCACAAGGATTTCAGGGATTGATATTGTTCTTGCTTTATTAGTTTTAGTTCCTTTTAATATAATCCCCATCTTGTCACATTTAATGGCATTACGTTCAATTGTTATTGTTTTATAAGAGAAATCTATGTCCTTCCATTCAAGGCCTCCCATTTCAGCTGGTCTCATACCAGTAAGCAGTGACATATGCATTGCAGTTTGAATCATAATGTCAAATTCCTTTGTTGCTTCATAAAATTTAATTGCTTGCTCTTCTGATAATGATTCTCTTCTTTTAGTTTGAAATGAATTCTTAGTCATTCCATCCTTTGCCGGATTTTCATGAATAATTCTTAAAACATTAATTGCAAATTCAAATATAGTCTTTAGGATTTTCTTTTTTCCAAATATAGTATATTCAGCATATGCTTCCTCTTTAACCTTCTTATCAAATAGTTTATTTAATGGAATACCAACAGCCTGAGATAATTTTAAAGCTGTTTTTTCTTGTACGTTTGCTCCATTTAAAATTGCACCTAGATTAAATGGTATTCTACTAAATAATGAATACACAACTCTTTTTGATAAACCTCTAGCTTTAAATATTTCTTTAATATTAGGTTTAGCAGTATAAATAGTAGATACTTTTTTCAAACTAGAAAGCTTTTTATAATATTTATAAATAACATCATGAGTAATATCTACTACTCTCATGTCGCCAAACTCTTTATTATAGTTGGCTATTTCTGTAATTGCTTCACAATAATATCTATAAGAAATATTATTAGGATTCGCAGGATTAGTAGAATCATATTTAGAATCTAGCCATTCTTGTGCTAATTCTTTAAAAGTCATCCTCTTTAAAGGACCACCAAGTCTTTCATCCTCAGCAATTTCTTTTTTACGTTTTTCTACCTTTTCAAGAAGTTCATTTTGAAATTGCTCGGCATATAATTCTGCATATACTTCGGCTTTCGCTTCAGTCATTCCAGGTTCTGGTTTATAGCTTGTTTCTTTAGATACTAAATTATCATACTCATCATAATATCTAATAATGATTCTATAGACGTAACCTGTTTTATTATTTCTTTTTATTATTGCTGGTTTCATCCTAAATACTCCTTCCTATATTGTAAGAATGCTTTAAAATCGTTATATGCAATTTCATTTTCTTTTGTTAATTCTTCATATTTTATTGTTTTAGTTTCTTTTTTTGAATATTGATTAACATATTTCATAAGTACTCCATAATTAGATTTTAAAGATTCTAGATTAAATGTATGCTCATTTACATCATTGCCAATTTTATATATTAAAGTCTTAAGATAATTGGGGTTATAATTTAGAATTTTATTATTTGGTAATTCGCTAAAGAAAAAATCATTTAATAGATTTGAGATATATTCTGACATATAAAAGGTTCTACCATTGTATTTAATGAAATGATGCTCAAAATTAAAGTTTTTTATCTTTAAATCAAAAACTATTTCTTTATTCAAACCAACTATTATAAATATTAATGCATAACATCTTTCATTAATATTTTTCCTATTAAATAATGCTTCAACAAAATCTTCAATTGCTTTACTAGGTAAATAATTATTAGTTCTTCTTATATCAATTTTAAATACATGTTTTAAAGGCATTGGATTTTCTTTGATAAAGCCTTTTTCTACTGCATAATCCAATAATCTTTTCATTGCATTTTTAATATCCTTCTTCATTTCTTTTGTATATGTTTTCTTTTTTGAATAAATTTTAAAATAATCTGATAGTTTAAGATTATTAAGTTTACAGAATTCTAATGCAGATGAAATAGCTATTATTTCACAATTAAATACTTTATATAGAGTACTTGAAGTTATATGAAAAGCTTTACGAAGGTTAATCCCTTTCTTTTGATATGGTTCAGCCAATTGCTTAACATTATCTTTTGCGATTGCATTGCCATATTCATATTCCATATAATCCAATTTATATAAAAGAATCAACATATCTTCTTTAGTAATCCTATTTAAAATGATATTACCCATCCAGGTGAATATTATTTTTCTAAATCTTTCAACGGATGATGAGGGATTATCTTTCATATAATGATAGTAAAGCTTTTTTATATTCATAACTTTATTCTCCATTCATAAAACAATTTAAAAGTTCATCTAGATCTAATAATCTTTTCTTTTGACCAACTATAATGTTATGTATTTTGTTTTCTTCGCATAACTTATTAACATAGTTGTAATTAAGACCTGTATTAGGGTCCATTTCCTTTATTTCAGCTAAAGCTTGTCTTATTGTTCTCATTCTTCTAAGCTTTGGCTTTGCCTGGCTTATAACATTCATAACGTCCATTTTGTCTATTCCTCCTATTTTGTCTACATCTTTATTCTAGGAGGTACTTTGTAAAATAATGATGACCCTAGCTGCCATGGACATTTTTTAGTAAAATTTTTTAATAAATTTATCTAAAATTTTGTCATATTCTTTGTTTGGGTAATGCGTTTCAATACCACAAAATTCTTTTAAATAATATTTTTGAAATGCAAAAGCATCTATTTCAATAACTAATGAATAATAATCCATCGTTCCATCGTTTTTATTTCCATGCTCAATCATATATATGAAACCTTCAGCATAATACTCTAATAGTGGTTCATCGTATTTTTCATGCTTTATACATAAGAATTGATAGTAATGCTTGTACTCATGACAGATTGATTTCATTGCCTCTAATTTGTTTAATGCAATATCTTTTCTAAGTACAATGAATCCTTCCTTGTAATATATTCTTGAATCTTCGGGAATTGGTTCAACAACAATTGGTAATTGAGGAACCTTCAAATATTCGGCTACTTCTTTAGAAAGTGGTTCAAGTGCATCTATTGCTTCTTGGATTTTGAATTGTTCTTCTCCAAATGCTTCAATAAAATCTTTGTCAATTTGTTCTTTTGTTTTCATACAATTCTCCTTTATGACCATTTTGGTATCACAATTATATTTTATTTCTTTGTGACTGTTTTGTCAACGATTTTATGACCATTTTGGTCTTTTTTGTTGCAATAAGTAAAACAATTTAATATAATAATACTGGTGATAAAATGAATCGACTTAAAGAATTACGTGAAGAGCGTGGATATTCAACACGTAGCATGGAAATTAAAACTGGTATTAATTATAATTCAATTTGTAGATATGAAAATGAAACAAGAGATTTTAATACTGGAGTATTAAGACAGTTATCAGATTTCTTTCAGGTATCAATAGATTATTTATTATGTCATAGTAATTGTTTTGTATATGCAAATTATGAATTAGATAATTTTACATTTAAAATTAGAGATGATTATTATAAAGAATTAAAAGGTAATAATTATATTTATTTTAAAGATGATAAAAGGTATGTTGATTTAAATAAAATTTTCAATATTGATAAAGATAATAATCTTCTTCCATTAATCATTGAATTTGCTAGAGTTAGGAAGGCTGATGAATTATTTGATAGAAAGAATGTTACTTCAGCTGATATTGAGGATTTAAAATCTGAAATTATTGATATTGAATTAAATAAAAGCTTTATAGAAATGATAAAGGACGCAATTCGTTTTTAATTAAATCGCGTCCTTTTTTCTATTCATAATCAACTAAGATTAATGAATTGTATTCATTTTTATCTATGTCTTCTCCAATACAATCTAGAAGACTTTCTTTTAATTTTTGCATTAACTGCTTTGTAAATCTTGGAAATAATCTTTTTAATGTTGTTGTAGAAACATATTGATTATTTTTTAACATTAAATACATTATTACAAGTGAATAATTTATTTGTTCTTCTTCACTAAATTCTGTCATATCGTTGTAATAATATGGATCAAATCCTATGTTAAAGAAATATATACTTTTTTTAATTTGAATTTCTTCTTTATCAATATCTGATTTTAGCATTGATATATTCATATTTAATCTTGATAGCATTCTTCTAAATTCAGGCATCACAATATAAAACAAATGATTGTCTACACCTGTTATATCAACAAAATCATCTATTGTTATTTGCTTATTATCAATAATATAAATTAATACTTGTAATAATAGCTTTGATAATCGACTATTGTAATAATTCTGGGATGTCATTGTATTTTACTCTCCACATTAGATTTTGTTCTTCATAATATTTTAACTCTCTTATATTATCTAAAATATTAAAATATTTCATTAGATGAAGTTTTGTAAATTCAGTACCTGATTTAGTTTTTATATTATAGATTTCATCTGTCATTAATTTATTAAAATCAAATTCATCAATGTCTACCTTTTTGCAAAATTGGTGGACATTTGTATTTTTTAAAAACATTGCCTGATTAAATGCTATATCTTCTTTTTCATATAGCTTTTTAGTTGTTGTTTCTTTTAATTGTCTAAAGACTAAATATTTAAGTGGTGTAGTACCTTTAAATGTTATTTTATTTAAGATATCCTTTAATGCATAAAAATCCTCTTTACATGCACCTACTGTAAAAGGTAGGTCTTCTTCGTGTAGGAAGAATGCTAAATAGATTGGGGTATCCATTCCATTTTTTTGAGCATGAGCTTTAATTAAATAAGGTAGTCCATCATTAAAGCTGAATGAGCCTATTCTAAAATAGTATTTTCTTAATACATCCTTTTCATCTTTAACATAGAATAGAATGTTATCTATTGAATATACTGCCTTTATTACTTTATGAGGATCAAAGTATTTAGATAATCCTTTTGAATATTTTGATATTGTATATCTGATATTATCATGTTTAGGATCTACAATTGGAATGAATGTAAAATCAGTTGCATTATTTCTAATTTCATAATAGATATCATAATATTCATTATATGGATCATATATGTTGCAAGCAGCTTGTTCAATAGAATCATATGTTATTCCATCTATTTCGATATCTCTTAATGAACCTCTTGATGTTATTCTTACCTTTTTACCAGCTTTAAGGGTAACCTCATGTACTTCGCCTTCTTTCATAAATGGCTTAGCACGATAAGCACCTAATACATCATTAATAGCTGATGATAGTGTATCATCTGGTACTAGGATTAATCCATCATCGAATAGAGATTTATATTTAGAATATGTTTTTAAATTTAGTATATTTTCCATAATAATGAATCCTCACAAAACATTATATATTGTAACATATTATTTGATGAGATAAAAGAAAAAGGCAGAAATGATTTATATCAAATCTACCTTATAATTATAAAATATTATGAAATAACTTTTTCTATAATAGTTTTACCATCAGTATCATAATACCACCAATTACCTGATACTGTTTCTTTAGAACCATTTGATGTGAAATAATACCAAGTAGCACTTGTTAAACTTTGATTATGATCTGCTATTGATGTAATAGTATCAGTATCTGATGATGTACCTTTATAATATACTTTTGTTAATGGACTATAGAATGCTCTTTCTCCTATACTTGTGATACTATTAGGTAATGTTATGTTTGTTAATGAAGTACATGAAGAGAATGCATCACTTCCTATACTTGTAACACTATCTGGGATAGTTATGCTTGTTAATAAACTACATCCGCTGAATGCCCACGTTCCTATACTTGTAACACTATCTGGGATTGTTATATCTATAAATTGATTAAATCCATAAAATTGATAATTACCTATTAATTTCACTGTTGATGGTACTACTAATTCTGTTAATAATTTATATTTCTTTCCATTATTTTCTATAGTTCCATTTTCATCAAATATATAGAAGTTTGTAGCATAATAAATTGGATTTGATTTACCATTACTAAATGTAATATTAGACCAATCTACTATTGTTCCATCATAATATACATTTGTTAATGAAAAACAATTTAGGAATGCACCACTTCCTATACTTGTGATACTATTTGGAATTGTTATGTTTGTTAATGAAGTACATGAAGAGAATGCACCACTTCCTATACTTGTGATACTATTTGGAATTGTTATATTTGTTAATGAAGCACAATTTTGGAATGCTCTTTCTCCAATACTTGTGATACTATTAGGTAATGTTATGTTTGTTAATGAAGTACATGAAGAGAATGCATCACTTCCTATACTTGTGACATTGTCTGATATCATTATGTCTATAAATTGATTAAATCCATAAAACTGATAATTACCTATTGATGTTACTGTTGATGGTATTTCTAATTCTGTTAATAATTTATATTTTTTACCATTATGTTCTATATCTCCATTTTCATCTAATATGTAGAATTTTGTTGCTTCATTCATTGGGTTTGAGTACTCATCACTAAATGTTATATTACACCAATCTTCTATTGTTTCATCATAATATACATTTTCTAATAAACTACAATTATAGAATGCAGAGTTTCCTATACTTGTGACACTATTTGGAATTGTTATATTTGTTAATGAAGTACAACCACAGAATGCATATTTTCCTATACTTGTGATACTATTAGGTAATGTTATGTTTGTTAATGATCTACAGTACTCGAATGCATATTGTCCTATACTTGTGACACTGTCAGGGATTGTGATATCTATAAATTGATTAAATCCATAAAATTGATAATTACCTATTAATTTCACTGTTGATGGTACTACTAATTCTGTTAATAATTTATATTTCTTTCCATTATTTTCTATAGTTCCATTTTCATCTAATATATAGAAGTTTGTTGCATAAGACATTGGATTTGAATCAAGAACACTAAATGTAATATTACACCAGTCTTCTATCGTTCCATCATAATATACATTTGTTAATGAAGTACAATAAGAGAATGCTTCTCTTCCTATACTTGTGATACTACTTGGAATTGTTATATTCGTTAATGAACGACAATCAGCGAATGCATCTTTTCTTATACTTGTAACACTATCTGGAATTATGATACCTGTAAATTGCTTAAATCCATAAAACTGATAATTACCTATTGATGTTACTGTTGATGGTATTTCTAATTCTGTTAATAATTTGTAGTTCTTACCATTATGTTCTATATCTCCATTTTCATCCAATATATAGAAATTTGTAGCATAATACATTGGATTTGAATAATAACTATCAAATGTAATATTACACCAATCTTCTATTGTTCCATCATAATATACATCTGTTAATGAACTGCAATTATAGAATGCATATTCTCCTATATTTGTAATACTGTCAGGGATCGTGATGCTTGTTAATGAACGACAATCAAAGAATGCATATTCTCCTATACATGTGACATTGTCTGATATCATTATATCTATAAATTGATTAAATCCATAAAATTGATAATCACTTATTGATGTTACTGTTGATGGTATTTCTAATTCTGTTAATAATTTATATTTTTTACCATTATTTTCTATAGTTCCATTTTCATCTAATATATAGAAGTTTGGTGTATTATTCATTGGATTTGAATAATAACCATCAAATTCTATATTACACCAATCTTCTACTGTTCCGTCATAATATACATTTGTTAATGAAGTGCAATAAGAGAATGCACCACTTCCTATACTTGTGATACTATTTGGAATTGTTATATTCGTTAATGAACGACAATCAAAGAATGCATCATTTGTTATGTTTTTCACAGGAAGGCCATTATATGTCTTCGGAATTACAACAGCACCAACAATATCAGTTGATAAAGCTTCCACATAATAAAAATCATTATAGAAACTACGTCCAAGCGACAACTTTTCGCATACTTGTGCTTTAATTGTTACTTCATTATAAGTATCTCCACACCTAGAACACTCATATGAAATATAACCATCATTATCATACGTCGCTTCAAATTCATCCGTCTTATGATAATCATGTCCTAATGCTGGAATTGCTTCATATGTAGTATAATTACATCTAGAACATGTATCATACTCTTTATGCCCACTTGTATTGCAAGTAGCATTCTTGGCATCATGGTGAATAAGATCATGTCCTAATTTTTCAATTATTTTATGTTCTCTTACTTCCATTTTGCAATCAAGACAAATTCCAACTATATCATATGAACCATTTTGTGTACATGTAGGACTGACTTCATTTGCTATATAAGTTTCATAAAAACGATGAACATGTCCTTCTGATTGGTCATTATCATGTCCAGGATCAACTGTAGTATCAGGATTACTAGGTTTTGTTTCACCAGAACTTTCAGGATCTACAGGAGTAACAGTTTCTTGCTTACCATTATCTGTATTACTATTTGTATTATCACATGATGCAATAACAAATAACAATGCAAGGCAGCCGACTAATGCAGGAATAAGCTTAACTACTTTTTTCATTATATCCCTTCTTTCTAAAATAAAAATGGACCTATTACCTAGATCCATCAGGATATAATACATTAAATAAATATTACCCCCCCCGACTTCTTCGGAGAAGGCAAGGTATATTTTGTTGAGCTATTTAAAATCCACTTATTCTCATTATAACATTAAATATTATATTTGTAAAAAATTAATTTATTTCACTCAAAAATATACTTGGTCTTAATCTTTTTCTAATACCATTTATATAATGATAATCCGCTGAAGAAAGATATAAATATTCTTTTGCTCTTGTCATCGCGACATAACATAATCTTCTTTCTTCTTCAATTAAATTATTATCAGTTAAATTTGAAGGTATGATTTTATCATTTAAAGATATTATGAATACACATTTAAATTCTAGGCCTTTTGATTTATGAATTGTCATTAGGTTAACTCCCATTACCTTATCATTAGATTCATTATCTAACGCTAATTCATTTATTATATCTATTTCATGTTCTAGTTCATTATTAACTATTAAGTCTCTTAAATCTAATAGATGTAACTTTTCATAATTTGCTGAGTTATTAAATAATAGATTCATTAATATATCAAATAATTTTGATTTATCGTATTTAGAAATATTATTATATAAATTTCTTATTTCCTTTGCTTTAGATGATACTTGCTCATATTTACATTCTGATAAATAATCTAATAATTTTTTATTTGAAGCTTTATACTCTGGTATTAAGTGTTGATAGATTGCTTCATCAATTGGGATTGCTTGTCTATATAAGATATAATCATTTGGATTATTGAGATATTTATATATAGCAATCATTCTTCTAGGTTCATCATATAAAAAGAATTTTAATTTACCATAGGTTGTAAATGGAATATTTCTTTTCTTTAATTGATATTCTATTTTAGTTGATTGATAATTATTTCTAAATAATACTGCAATTTCATTTGGCTTATAGCCTTTATTTATTAATACTTCTATTTTAGATGCGATGAAGGCTGCTTCTTGGTTAGTATCCTCATAATCATCACATTTAATTGGAAATTTAGGTTGAATATCCGAAAATAATTTCTTTGGTAATCTATTTGTATTATAAGAGATAAGGTGATTTGCCTTAGATAAGATATTTGATGCACACCTGTAATTTTGATTTAAAACTATTACTTCATCTGCAGTATTTTTAAAATTATTTATTATTTCTATATCTGATGAACGAAATGAATAAACAAATAGTGATAGGTAAGTATTTGATATTATCTCTAACTTTTCCCCCACTCCACACCGTACGTGAGACTTTCACCTCATACGGCGTTCCATCGAATTTTACCTTTTACTTTTCCTAATTAAATTTACACATTTCGTTCTTTATAACCTACAAAAATCATTCTATTATTTTATTTCCTACTTGCTCTCTTAATTTATTTAACTTTTCAATTTGCTTCGGTTGTAATTTTAAATTATTTAAATATTTATTTATTGTTGTTTCATCACTTGCGTGAACTAAAATATGAGTATCTTTATGTAGTATTATTAGATTTTTATATGTATCATTACCGCCTTTATGTCGAGGTAATATATGATGACAATGTATTTCATCATATTCTAATACTTTGCCACTTATGGCACATTTACCATATTGCGCACAATAAAGAGAAACTCTATTATCCATATATGCAGTTGATTTATTATATTGTTTTTCTCTCATTAATTTCATCAATATTTTAATATTAACACCTAAATTTTTATGTATTAACTCTCTACCTTTTTCAGTATAAGGGCATATTTCTTTTATTTTATACATTGGATTTTGATGTTGCACATACGAAATGGGCAATACAGGTATTTCATTAATATATCTCATATTTTTACTTTTACCATATTTTTCAATTAAAATAGGATTATTTAATCTGCCAACTCTTTTGACTAGATTAGTCATTCCACCTTTTAATCTTTTTAAAATCCTCTTATGTATTTCATTACAATCTATACTAATTAAAGTTGCATATTTAAAATAATTATGTATTCCCATTACCATACTATTATATAAGGTTATTTCATCCGCTTGAGATGTTCGAGGTTTTTCAATATTGATTAATTGATTTTTCAGTTTTATTTTTGTATTTTCAAATGCTTTTTCAGTCATTCTTGATACTGCAATATATTTCTTTCTTTTAGTTATTGCTTTAATACGAAACCCTAAATAATTTGAATAATTTCTTTTTAAATTTATTAAGCACGATTTTTCAACGCTAATATCTAACTTCAAACGTTCTTTCAGCCATAGTTTAATTGCTTCAAATATTCGTTTAGCCTCATTATATTTCTTACAAAATATTTTAAAATCATCAGCATATCTTATAATATACATTTCTTTTAGTTTACTGCTTCTTCTTAATCCTCTATATTTTGAAGATTGTTGTATTGTCCCGTCCCGATTTACTTTGCCACTATAATTATGCTTTGTTTCAAATGTTTCCCATTGGTTGCTAATCCACCAATCTAACTCATTCAAAACTATATTAGATAACAAAGGGGATAATATTCCACCTTGAGGTGTTCCTTTATCTGGTGTAACTATATCACCATTAGGCATTTGTATAGGTGCTTTTAACATTGCACCTATAATACATATTAGTTTCTTATCCTTTATCCCTAACGTCCATATTTGTTTTAATAATTTAGCGTGATTAACATTATCGAAGAACCCTTTAATATCAATATCAACAACATAAAAGCACTTATAATGATTTATCATCTTATAACATTGTGCTATTGCATTTTCAACTGAACGATTAGGTCTAAATCCATTATTCCTTTCGTGGAACTTCGCTTCACAAATTGGTTCTAGCACTTGTAATATACATTGTTGAATTAATCTATCCCATATTGTAGGTATGCCTAATGGTCTAGTTTTTCCATTTGCTTTAGGTATATCAACTCTTCTTACTTTTTGCGGCTTATACCATTTGAATTTATTTTGCACTATTTTTAAGAATTTATCTTGCGGCATTTTAGAAATATATTTAATAGTTTTACCATCAGTACCTTTAGTATTGCTACCATTATTTGCTTTAATATTTCTATATGCTAACTTAATATTTTCTTCAGCAGTAATTATTGACATTAAATTAGTAAATACATTACCATTTTTACTTCTTTCATATAAGAGGTCAAAAGTTGTTTGCATATCATAATATTCAGCGTGTCTTAACTTTTTCCTTTTTGTAGTTATTGGTTCCGAAATCAACATAGTCATCATCTCCCTTATGGAATTTGATTTTATTAGTCATACAAGAACCTATGTTTATTTAATTATCATTTTTCTTTGTAAAATTCCGACTTGAGGCTATTGCTAATATTTCATTACAAAATATATTACTGCTCTTGCCTCTACTCTCACCACAAATGAAGATGCTTATTATTCTTCGTCATCACCATATTTTAGAGTTGCAAATTACTCAATATGTTTTGTGGCTTTCCACGTTCCATTATCTCTATCTTTACATTTATACTTAGGCGCCTTCTTTAAACCTGTCAAATTATTGTGCCTATAACACAATGAGGTATTTCATAACCAACGATTTTACTTTACCCTATTTGACGGAACAAATGTTCCTATGGCATTTCTACCAACTCCGACGTTTAGGTTCGTTACTTCAAAGGTTTGTCAGCCCTTTCTAGGGACATACTCGCCATATATAATTTATAGACTTCCGGCATATAGGTTGCATATCCTACCTCTAGAATACTTTCCTCAACATTATTTGTTAGGGCAACTCTCTGCCGACTTCACCGCGCTTTATACACATTATTATTTGCATTAAATATGCATCTCTATATAATAAGATTTGTGTTCCTGTAGCATCTAAAAAATCTCTATGAATTAATACGTTTGATACTAATTCTCTTACAACTACATTAACAGCATTATAAGTTACACCATTAGGACTTAGATAAAATGGTTGATCAATCTTATCTAAAATATACTTAATGATTTCATCATAGCTTTTTATTAAGTTATCTTCACATGTGAATCTATCATCATATCTTTCTAAATCATTAAATCTTTTTAATACATCAACTTTATACCAACTAATTTTATTTGTAATTGATTCTGATTTACCAAATAGTAATAGTGCAGCATTAGTATAGCCATATTCACCTGTAGTCGAATCTTGTTTATAAAAGGTTTTTAAGATATCTTCATTAGATAGATTCTTCCAATTACTATGTTCATCATTTAATATTGATAATTTTTTAGCATATGTCACTGTATCCATATCAAAATCATCAATAGTTAAATCGTGATATACTTTATCTTCAAAATGATCTCCACTTTTTCTTACATATAATTTTTTTAAAGCATATTGATTATTAGTAATATCTTTATCGCCCTCTTCAGTTCTAATATAAATATATTTTGAATTAAGTTTATGAACTTCAGAACTTTCAGGTATATAAACATATAAAACTAATTTTGAATCAATGTAAGCCTCTTGTAGCATTAGAGGCATTGAAGGATTTATCTTTTCATTGTTATTCATTGAGTTAGCAAAATTTGTTTTAATTGTTGATGCAGAATCTTCATCAACTCCAACAATAGTTCCATTATCAGAAACGCCTAAAAATATATATCCACCAATTGTATTTAAGAATGCAACAACAGTTTCAAATTCTGATTGTGTTAATTCTTCTGATTTTATTGGATTAATGATATTTTAATTAAATTTAAAAATTATATTTTGCTTTACCTAAAACAAATGCTAAATAGTGAGGAATAGTTACTATATCGCCATTCTCACTGATATTATAATCACCAATTTTTATTAATTTCGTCTTACCATAATGATCAGGATGACTCATAACTGTTTTGCTAGATTTTGTGTTTCCTGTTTTAGCTTTAACCTCTAAAAGAGTTGAATAACCATTATAAGATATTACAAAATCTATTCCTAATCCACTTTCTTTAGCGAAATAATATACATCTATATCAGCTTTATTTAATGAATCAAAAATTAAAGCTTCATAGATTGCACCTTTACCCTGTCCTAAATCTCCTCTATTTATTGCAGCTACAGTGTCGATTCCATACATTGATGTTACAATCCCAATATCTTCAGGGAATAATTTAAATTGTGACTCTATTTTTGAACCAATAAGTGGTAGTGCTGGCACACTAACATTATGAACCTTTGAAACAATATGTGCTTGTTTTAAATATTCAATCGCATCATTTTTTTCATATTGTGAACCAGTAGACACCTTTGAGACAATGAACCTTTTGTTTTCTTTGGCTAGAAAATTTGGTATTAAATCAAAAACATTTTGTATTCTTGAAACTTCAGAAGTTTTAAAAACAGGATTTCCCTTTTTATCTTTTCTTCTACCAAAATCAGTTTTCATATCAAATATAGTATTATTTAATACTTTATATGCAGAAACAATACTTTTTGTATTAATATATTCTAAAACAACTTTGGGAAATCCACCAATACATGCATATTTCAAAAATATATTCTTATATATATTATTAATGTTATCCGGTATTGCTTTTTTTTGTATAAAATAATCAACCAAACTATTAATTTGATTATCAGTATATCCTAATGCCCACAAAAATTCTTCGAAATCCATTGTTTTCATATGATATACATCATCATATCCAGTTGGCGCTGGTGTTGTATCACCAATTACATATCCATTAATACCTAAATATGAGCCACTACCTATAACATTATATCTTCCATCTTTTTCAAAATTTTTAAATGATAATCGAGCTCTTGGACAATCTTGAATTTCATCAAAGAAAATAAGTGATTTAGTAGAATCAATAGTTTTATTTGGAAATCTTAAAGATATATTATTGATTAATGTGTCCACATCTAATTCGCCGTCGAAATCAGATGAATACTCAGGATTAGTCCAAAAATTAATTTCAATCAAATCAAGATTATTTCTAACTGCAAATTCTCTTATAGACTCTGTTTTACCACATTGTCTAATTCCAACAATTAATTTTGGAGCTTTATTTTGTTGTTTTAACCATAAATCTAAATCTAAATCAATTTTTCTTTTAAAATACATAATAAACCTCCTCGCTTTATAATGCTTCAACAATATTATAATAAATTCCAAACGACTTTTCAATGTATTTTTAAGAAATTCCGAGCGAGTTTTTGATATAATTTTAAGAAATTCCGAGCGAGTTTTATTAAATTTTTCCAAAATTTTAGAAATTCCGAGCGAATTTTATATAGTTCTTATATTGGACACCATAGACACCATAAAAATAGGCACCATTCAGGCACCTCTAAGTTATAATAGATAATATTATTTAAGTAAGATATGCAAGAAAACCAACTAAGATATATGAAATATCGTCAAATATGATAGTTATACAAGATGTTCGAGGCGTGTTATATAACTCCTAAGTAAGGTCGCCTGTTCGAATCAGGTCGGGAACGCCATACAAGCAATAAAATCATCCATTTTCAGGATGATTTTTATTTATCATCTAGCAATTGATTATAATCCAAAATAGATGGCATTATTTCATTTTTTAATTACATAACACTATAAAATAAATGCCATATATATTGGTAAATACCTAACACTATCTTTTTCTGATAATGTTTTATTTGATATAACAATTCTTTCAAATTTTAATTGAGGATATTTAATTTTAAGATTATTTAAAGAAGATGTAGTAAAATTAGATCCAGACTTCACTTCTATTGCAACTATTTTTCCTGCTCTTTCAAACATAAAATCTATCTCATAATGTTTTTCTTTTTCATCTTCTCTAATAATATATGTATGATAAAAAGGGGTGTATCCATTAGAAATCAATGCTTGAGATATAATTGATTCAAATATTTTACCAAAATTTGAATTAATTTTACCAAAGATAAGTTTCTTATAAATATCTTCTACATTAAGTGTTTTATCTTTATAAATAGATGTGACTAAAAGTCCAGCATCGCATGAATACATTTTAAACTTAGATGTACTTTTGGATAAGTCTAGACCATATTGTGGCTCTGAAGCATGATAACAAAACTTCACGATTTTTGAATCATCTAAATCAAAAATGGTATCTTTAAGTTGTTCAATTCTTTTATTATTAGAGCCCTTGGATATATTAAATCTAGATGATTGACTCATTAATTCATTTGCTAAATTATCATATAACGTTCTACAATGTGTTCCATATTTTCTATCATGCTTAAGTAAATCATCTTTATAAAGTTTTAAAATATCTTGCTTTTCTTTTTCAGCTTCCATATAAGAATTTGTTTCTTGAAATATTGAAATTACTTTTGGCATTCCACCAAGAACCATATAAAGTCTAAACTTTTTCATTAATTCTTTATGTGTACCTTCAGGTAAAGTTTGGTTATTGGCATATACGCTTCGCAATAAGTTTGCTGTTGATTCATCACCAAAAGCCCACAAAAACTCTTCATAATCAAGTGGGTACATTTCGATTCTTCTTTCTTCAGATGGAATCGTTATATTATCAGTATTATCCCTAATTGATAGTAAAGAACCAGTCTCTATATAATAATACCTTCCATCTTTAACGAATTTCTTAATTGCTTGTCGAGCTAATGGACATTTTTGAATCTCATCAAATATAATTAAAGACCCTGGCTTTAATGTTTTACCAGCCAATAAAAAGAAATTAGAAAAAAACAAATCAAGATTCTTTATATTTTTGAACAAATTCATCATTTCTTCAGTTTCATACATGAAATCAATTAAGATATAATCATCAAATTCATTTTTTGCGAATTCCTCTACTATCGTAGATTTACCTATACGTCTAGCACCTTCAATTAATAAGGCAGAATTATTGACTTTCGAATTTTTCCAATCAAGTAATTCATTATACACTTTTCTCTTGTATATCATTTAGCCCACCACCAACTACATTTTAACAAAAATTGAAAAGTAATTCAATTAATTTAATGCAAAAATTAAAAAGTAATCTCGCTTTATAATTGCAAAAATTGAAAAGTGCGTTTACTCAAAAGTATAAAAATTAAACAAAAAATGTCTATTGTCATAAAATTTTATATAAACATAATCAAATAAATCGGAAGTATTATTATATTGTTTTTTTGCTCAAAACAATTCTTATTTCCAAATACATAACCATATTTCATTTTATAATTACCATCCTCTGCCACAAGTTTTGGCAAAGCTCTAAAATTATCTTGATCTTTTCCGGATTTAATTTCAATTGGTAAAACACTTAGACTATCATAATCATTAATTATAAAATCTACTTCTCCAACTTTTTTACTATCGAAATAAAATAAATCATGGCCATGTGCAATTAATTCCATTGCACATGCCGTTTCATATACAGAGCCAAGATTAACTCCACTATCATTATTTAACACGGCACTTATATTATTTTTATATAACAAATTAGTTAATAAACCCACATCATTATAATATAACTTTATTAAATTTTTACTACTAGATTCATTTAAAGGAAAAACAGGATTGCTTACTGCCCTAGTAGAATTTACCACTCCTGATGCTACCAAATAATCAAATTCTTCTTCATATTTTCCTAAATTTGAATCATCTTTATTTTCTATTTTTTTAAATTGAATTCTCTTAACTTTATTAGCCATATTTGATATTAACATATCATAAATTGTAGATATTTTTAATTTATGGTCTTCATCATATTTTGCACAATCATCTCTATAATAAGTATATGTTTGTTTATGGACATTTCTTGTTCTTGCAACATTATTATTTAAAACATATTCTTTAATTGCATCTGGTAATCCACCACAAATTAAATAATCTTTAAATAATTCAAGCATTTTAATATGAATTGCTTCACTGACTAACTTTTGATTAACAAAACAATCTTTTAAATATTCTATGACATCAATACCAACATTATTAGCCCATAAGAATTCTTCAAAATCCATTGGATACATTTTCACTTCATCAATTGAACCCATTGGTATAAATATATGTTTTAATGTAACACCTAATAGAGACCCACTGGCTATATAGCGATATCTATTCTCTTTTTTTAAATCCTTAAGCATAGTTATTAGATGTGGATAATATTGAATTTCGTCTAAAAAAATAATTGTATCATCCAATGTATTTAGACTTTCACCATGTAAAGAACTTATTAGTAAATAAAAATCCTTAGTCGATGTAATTTTTTCAAATTGTTTTTTATCTTCAAAATCAGATTTCAAATCTATTTCTATATAGTTTTTAAAAAAAGCTGATGCTGTTTCTCTTACAATAAAGCTTTTGCCAATTTGTCTCGCACCATCAATTAAAATTATATTATCATTTTGATTATTAAAATAATCAATTAATCTACTTTCAATTTTCCTCTTAAACATATTAAATCATCTCTTTTCGGCTTTTCTAATAAAATTATAGCATATTTTATCGGTTTTTCCAATAAAATTATAGTGTATTTTATCGGTTTTTCCAAAAACTGTTTTTTTATAAAAAAGAAAAACGCTAAATTAGCGTCTTCTATAATTATTTATCTAAATTTTCAATTCTATTTAAACTACAATTATACCCAAGTGATTTAATTGCTTCTATTATCTTATTTAAATCATTATCATTTTCTAATACAATAATAGTTTCTTTTTTCTTGTGATTAGATTTTATTTTTTTAATCTTTGTAGTTTTTCTTACTATATCATTAATATGTGCTTCACACATACCACACATCATTCCATCTACATCTAAAAATATTTTTATCATAAATTATCATCCTTTAAAGCTACTGATAAATTAATCTTAGATATCTTTCTAGATTCAATTAGATATACAATTAAGAATGATCCTAAACCTATTCCAAATATTAATGGATATAGGTATGGTTCAATATAGAAATCTAACCAACCCTTCATTTGTGTTTGAAGTACTATATCCCAAGCTATTTTAATAAAGAATTGAGCTATAAATGTAGATATTACAACAGATAATATTGTTATTATTCCTGTTGAAATATTATATATTTTATTAATATTAAATGTATCATATCCTATTATCTTTAGCATAGATATTTGACTTTGATTCTTTTCAATAACAATCTTAGCTAATAAGAATATTAATAATACGAATAATACAATAGATATTGCGGTAAATAGGAAGAATACTTTTCCCATTGAATCTGTTAATTGATTACTAACTAATATTAAATCATCTAATGATATTGTCTTATAAACATATTCACCTGGTATATCTAATTTTTCATCTGAAAAATAAGATGTTAAATAACCAGAATCAAATGTTTCTAAAAATAATTCTTTATCCATAAATACTACTAAAGAGCCTGTAGTTTTATATGTATCATTTATAACAAATTCATATGTATCATCAGAATATTTTTCTTCTAATTTTATTTTCTTATTTAGTTTTAATTTATATTTAGATTTAATATCAGTAGATATTACTACTTTTTTATTATCTAAATTAATATTCTTTAAATATTTAGATTCTTCACCATATTTTTCTAAACCAAATACCATTATTTCATCATTTTTATAATCTAATGTTTTAACATATAATTTTTCACCATCCAAACCATCAATATCAGTCTTTAATATTGTTTGGTATGGTGCTATTTGGCTTTTGATTACTTCTTTTTTATAATGATTTAGTAGTGGATTCATCATAACACCAAATAACAATATTATAGTCGCAAGTAAAGTACCAAAGAATAGTGCTATATATGTTCCTTTATTTTGAAGTATTACTCTTATTTGGAATCTAGATATAAAATTAATTTTATGGTTTAATTTTATAACCTTCTTATGCTTCTTTGTTACTAATTGATTCTTTAATAAATTTAATGATGGTATACTGATAGTTTTTAAAATAACTAATAAATTAATTATAAATACCATTAATATAGGTAATATTGTTGTAAATAATAATGCCTTAGGATTATAGAATGTTACATAAGTAGGTAAAGAATATGAATGATAATAAAGACCTACTAAATAATCCTTTAAGCACGTATAAGCTAGGATATTTCCAAATATACCAGCAAGTAATGTTATTATTGTAGGTAATATTAAATAGCCTGTTAATAATTCAAATCTGTTATAGCCCATAGCCTTAAGCGTACCAATACTTTTAGCTTCTGATTCTATTTGACTCTTTGTAGATAAGGCAAATACGAAGGCTAGACCAAATACGATAATCATACCAAATACTAGCATCATTACTAAGTCGCCTTCAATATCAGATATAGCGTAAGTAATTGCTTGATTATCATCTTTAGATAATAATGTATCTAATGAATTACCATTTGATAATAATTTTTGGTATAAATCTTTTGTTAAATCTGTAGTTCTATCATGTGCTTCATTTTTATTTAATCTTGATGGATATAAATATGCATAGCTATATTTAACATGATCATTTGAAATATTATTATATGCATTATCATTTACTAATGCGATACTAAAGTTATTTGCATCAAAAATTGTATCTGTATTATTTTTAAATAATGTTGAATAATCAACTAGGGCAATAGAGCCGCAAATTTTATATTCTTTATTGTTGATAATGTAATTATCACCAATTTTTAATTTATTATTTTCTAAATATAATCTATCTAGGGCTATTTCATTATCATTAGATGGAATATTTCCTTTACGAATATTATATTTATTTATATTTTGTCTATCTGATTCTTTATAAATTCTTATTGTATGATTATTTGAAGATGTTTCATCTTTATAATTTAATTTATATATTTTTATATTTTCTTCATTTTCTATTTCATTAATTAGATTATCATCTAATTCTTTTTCTGTTATAAAATGACCATCTTCTAAAACATATTTATCAATTCCATTATAATATGTCTTTATCATTGAATCATTTCCAATCATATAGCCTGAACATAAGGCGATTGGAAGTGCTAAGAAAAAGAACATGATAATATATTTTATTAGATCTTTTAATAATTCTCTTGAAAGTCTTTTGTAAAGTGGATTTCTCATAGTTCTAAATCACTTGCCTTTACTTTATCATTATTCTTTTCATTAGATATTATTTGACCATCTTTTAATCTTATGATTGTATCAGCCATTTTAGCTATATTTTCATTATGAGTAACCATAATAATAGATGTATTATAAGTATCTTTAACCTTTTCTATTAATTCTAATATTTGTTTAGATGTATCAGAATCTAGGGCACCTGTTGGTTCATCACAAAGTAATAAATTAGGGTTTTTAACTATTGCACGACCAATTGAGGTTCTTTGTTGCTGACCACCTGATAATTGGGCAGGTATTTTGTTTTCATGTTTCTTTAAGCCTAATACATCAATTAATTCATCTATATTTAGATGATCTTTAGATAAATATGCACCTACTTCTATGTTTTCTCTAACTGTTAAATTAGGAATTAGATTATAGCTTTGAAATACATAACCTAAATTTTTTCTTCTATAGGCTATTCTATTTTTTTCAGACATCTCTTCGATGAATTCACCATTTATTCCAACACGGCCTTCATCAAGGGTGTCGATACCACCTATAATATTTAATAATGTAGATTTACCAGAGCCTGAAGGTCCTAGTAATACTACCATTTCACCTTTTTCTACTTTAAAGGAAATTCCTTTTAAAGCATAATAGCTATTTTCTCCACTTCCATATGTTTTCTTTATATTTTCGATTTCAATAAACATAATAATCACCCCACGCATATATAATATCATTAGTTGAATGGTTGTTCAACTATGAAATCGTTTTTTAAGTTAAAAAGGCCTTTTCAGGCTCTTTTTTTACTTTATTGCAGCAATGAAATTGCTATACTCACCATCATCAATTGCTGATGAATCGCCATTAACAATTAATCCATCGGCTAATAGATTACATCCATAAGCTTTAACTTCATCACACCAATTTCTCATCCATTCGCCATCACCCCAACCATATGATCCGAATAATGCGATATTCTTACCTGAGGCAGATGCCATTAATTCATCATAGAATGGCTTAAATTCAGCGTCCTCTAATTCTTCAGCTCCCATTGCAGGACATCCTAGAATAATTGTGTCATATTTCAATACATCATCAACACTTGCTTCTGATACACTAAAACAATCGCAACCTAAATCTCCTTTAATTTTATTTGCAATATCTTCTGTATTGCCAGTTCCACTCCAATATACTATTACTTGATTCATATTAACCTCCTCTATCTCATAAAGCTCTCAATTGGAAAACCTTTATTAATTAGATTGATTACACAGTCTCTACATTTTGTATATCTATTGAATATTTCCATTTTTTCATTTAATCTTGAATAAACCTTCCAATATCCAACATAAATACATTTTTCACCTGAAGTGAATGATTTTATGTCATCAAGGTCATAACCTAAAAATACGCCAATTTCATGAGGAAATTCATCATCATTTAATCTATCCTTTAAATCAGATAACATATTTTCAATAGATGATGTATCATATCCTATACTTCTTAAATAATTAATATTGTCACTATTTAATAATGTTCTTTCAAAAACATTCTTTCTATAAACTAATATTAATACCTTAGAATCAGTTCTCTTTAATACATAAAAGCGTAATTTAGGATGTTTTCTATTCAATTCTTCTATTTCTTTATATATTGATTCATTATAATCAATACATATTAAATTGGAAGCCTTGATTCCACAAATCGCAGGTGAGGAATGTATGGCTAATAATCTCTCTAATGCCTTACTCATAAGATTTATCTCCTAATCTTATACATTAGTTAGTATTAACTAACCGAATATTATTATATTATCTAAATAATACCGTGTCAATATAAAAGTTAGATATAACTAACTATAATTGTAAAAATGCGTTTTCAAAAGAAAAAAATGCTTACTTTTGCATAAGCATTTTAATGATGTGAATAATATATCTTTTATTGTCATATTTTCACGCCCTTAAATAAAAATAAAAACTAATATTATTACTGCAGCCCACCATAAAAATGAAATAATTAAAGCTAAAGCAAATAATCCATGTGCCTTACCATCATTATCAGCCTTAAAATTAATCTGATTTCCTACAAATATTAAACCTAGTACTGGTATAAATACTGCAATTAATATACTTATTATCGTAGGATATTCTTTTTTGGTTCCCCAAAGTGATAATTTGTTTATTAACTTCATAAACACTCCTAATTTATAAATCACAACTAAATTTATATAATACCATAAATATACTAATTCTTCTACTATTCTATAATCAAATATTTATTAGTCATAGTTTAAAACTATTGTAATATTTTATTTTAATATTATAATTATAACAAAGGAGTTGATATAATATGACTTTACAACAATTAAAATATGTAGCTTGTGTAGCTGAAACAGGAAATATTACATTAGCTGCTGAGAAATTATTTATATCTCAGCCAAGCTTAACAACAGCTATTAGAAATTTAGAACAAGAAATAAATATAACTATATTTAATAGAAATAATAAAGGTGTAACATTATCAAATGAAGGTAATATCTTCTTATCTTACGCAAGACAAGTTCTAGAACAAGCTGACCTATTAGCTAGTAGATATAATAAAACTGTAGAAAGAAAGCCTTCTTTCTCAGTATCTTGTCAGCATTATTCTTTTGCTGTAAATGCGTTTATTGATGTTATAAATAAATTTAATGCTCATTCTTATGATTTTACTATAAGAGAAACTCAAACTCATGAGATTATGACTGATGTAAATCAAAGAATAAGTGAGGTTGGAGTTTTATATATGTCTTCTAAGAATGAAGAAATAATATCTAAATTTTTGAAACAATATGATTTAAAATTTGAATTATTATTTATGGCCCATCCCCATGTATTTATTAATAATACCCATCCTTTAGCTAATAAAGATATTATCACATTAGAAGATTTAGATGATTATCCTTATCTATCTTTCGAACAAGGTGAATATAATTCATTCTACTTCTCAGAAGAAATATTATCTACATTAGATAGAAGAAAAAATATTAAAGTAAGAGATAGAGCTACTTTATTTAATTTATTAATTGGATTAAATGGATATACAGTATCTTCTGGTGTTATTAGTAAAGAATTAAATGGTGAAAATATTATATCTAAGCCACTTAAAATAAATGAATATATGAAAATAGGATATATTATAAACAAGGATCAACCATTAAGCCAATATGGTAATGCCTTTGTTGAAGCAATTAAAAGACATGTAACTAAATAAAAAGAAAACAGAATCCGGCGGATTCTGTTTTTTTAATTCTTATAGATTTATCCAGCAAGCAGGTCTTACACCATTAGTTGTTACGGTAACAGTTTGGCTATTATAGCTTGAATAATTCAAATATTGTGCAAATGTCATATTTCCTCCATAATTTGATGGAGAACGAAGCCAATAATAACTACCTGAGCTTATACCTTGGCAGTATGCATAATCTGAAGCACTTGCCTTTCTATCATCTTCTACTGGGAAATAATCTTTTAATTCTTTATATGATAATAAGAAGAATACATCTTCTGTAGGCTTACATTCATTTGCGTATGTATTAGATGTAACTCCTGTTGATTCAAGGCTATTATCAATTTCTGAAATACTCCAAACACCTCTTTGGCTTAGAGGTATTGCAGTTTCTGCAAATTGAGCGTTTAACCATCTTCTTATATCAGATAATTCATAACTATTTGCATACCCTTTGCCTGTTTCATAACCAAATTCATTCTTATGATAAAACTGATTTGTTTGAGATTCATGATAGAATTCTTTTGCGTCTAATACTAAATCAGAAACGATTAATGCTTTTCCATCTTCTTCTGTTAATATTTGCCATTTAATTGGTTCATATTTAAACCAATAAATTGTATTTATGAAGTAATTATTATCATCTTGGAATGATGTGCTTGTAGATGTAGATGCGGTTGCTGAAACTGTAGTTGGTCTATATTGATTGAAATATACACCTCTATATGTCTCTCCATTATATGATATATCTTTATAGAACATAAAGTATGGTGTTGTAGAATTTGAACTATAATATGAATATGCTAACCATCCATTAAATGATGATGTTGTAGGAGTTGATCCCGCCTTAGAATTTAATGTTGTTTTTAATGATGAATCTGTATCTGTAATTAATGTTTGAGGATATCTACCAAAATAAACAACATTACCTTGTCTTACCATTGGAGATACACAAACATCTATAGTTATAGCTTCAACTGGCATTGTGAATGTATAAGTTTTTGCAAATTGAACATCATCACCTACACCAATTGTTACAAAATCAGTTCCATCATATGTTACAGTTACTGTATATTGATAACCATAATATCCTTTATTAGTTCCAGCTGTTGTTCCTGATAATTTAATATTGCTTGTACTAATACCTGAATTATTAATTGTTATGTTATATGATTGTGGACTAAATATTGCATAATATGTTTTAGAATTATATTCTGCAGTTACTTGTCTAGAATATGAATAATTATAAGTAGATCCATTAACTGAGTCTGCCCATCCATCAAATTTATAGCCATCATTTGCTGATGCTGTTAATGTAACCTTTTGACCATATTTATATGTCCCAGTACCAGTTGTTGTACCTCTACCATTTACATTAACTGTTGCGTTAATTTTACATCTAATTCTCTTATAATAAATCTTAACTACAGTTTCACCATTAGGATTTATTTCTTGTTGTTCAATAGTTTGAGCACTAAAGCCTGTAAATGATTTTGCAGTGGCTGTAGTCATTTCATATGGCGCACCTGATTTTGTTTCAGTCTCACTAGAAACAATTGTATAATCATCATTATTTAAATTTTCTTGATAATGCTAAACTGTATAATTAACAAATTGATATCCAAATTCAACCTCAACAGAAACATCTTCATTGCCCATTGTAAATGTATATGTTGTATCAGTTGACACACTGCTTCCGTTAATAAACCAACCATCTACCTTATAATTAGAACCTGGTATTGCAGTAAGTGTTACAGTTTCACCATATTTAAATATACCAGCACCTGTTGCTGATCCCATTGTTGGATTTAAATTAGAAATAGATACAGCATGTTCATTTCTATCATAATAAATCTTAATGACAGTTTCTCCATCTGGATTTATTTCTTCTTGGCTAATAGTTTTTGCGCTAAAGCCTGTATATGATTTAGCTTTTGCTTTAGTTTCTGTATAAGCTTCTCCTGTTAGAGTCTCGGTATCACCTGTAACAAGTGTATAACCACCATTTAAATTTTCTTGGTAATGTTCTACAGTATAGTTTACAATTTTATGTTGGAATTTAACATTAACAGATACATCTGATACTCCCATTGTAAATGAATATGTATTTGATGTATCCATACTTGTATCACAAACATACCAGCCTTCAACCTCACAACCAGTCTTAGGTGAAGCTGAAAGTGTTACTAATTCACCATATTTAAATATACCAGCACCTGTTGCACTTCCCATTGATGGAGTTGAATTCGATAATGATACAGTATGTTTTACTCTATCATAATAAATATCAACTACAGTATTTCCATTAGGATCAATTTCTTTTTGACTAAATTGTCTTGCAGTGAAGCCTGTATATGATCTAGCTTGTGCTGTAGTTTGTGTGAAGGCTTCACCACTAAATATTTGTGTGTCACCTGACATATGTGTATATGTACCATCTAGGTTTTCTTTATAATGATTTACAACATAATTATAACTTTTAACTAAAAATCTTGCAGATAATGTTATATCTTCATCACCCATTGTAAATGAATATGTACTTTCATTAGATATGAAATCATTTTCTTTATACCACGCTTCAAAACTATATCCTGATTTAGCTGTCAATGTTACAGTTACACTTTGACCATATTTATATGTACCATTACCAGTATAAGTACCAAAATTTCCTGCATTAATAGAAACTGTATGTCTTACTCTTTCATAATAAATCTTAATGACAGTTTCTCCATCTGGCATAATCTTCTTTTGTTCAAATGGTTTAGCATTAAAACCAGTAATAGTTTTAGCTACAACTTCTGTATAATGGTTAGAAGTTCCTGGTATTTCTTCTGATGAATCTATAGTATAATCATTATCATTTAGATTTTCAGTATAATGAAGTACTGTAAATGTTGTTGCCACCTCTGGAACATCTACATCTTTAGGTGTATCACCTACGTTATTTGTTGAACTATCATTATTTGATTTTTTGTTTCCACATGAAGCAACTACAAATAGTGATAATATTAGTAATATTAATAAAGGTAATTTTTTATATTTCATAATCCAACCTCCAATTTCGTTTGCATTATATCACTAATAAAATCATAAAAAATCACCCAAAAGTATGAATAATTAAATCAATTTAATTTTTAATTAAAAATAGCCCCTTAAACTATCTAAACCTAAGGGGCTATTTTAATCACTATAATACAAAATCTACTATCTTATTAATAATTATATCTTGTTGTTCTGAAAAACTAATATCTGCCTTTCCATCCCCTTGTTGTTTTCCATATAATCCAAATTGAGAATGGTTTCCACCTTCTATTACTAATTCTTCATAATTTGAAGGGAAATTCTTTTTATTCTTATTATATTGATCAATACTTAATACTTTATCATTAGAACCATATAAAGATAATGCCTTAACATTATCATTTATTTTTTTAGTTGAATATGATGCCATAAATATAATACCAGCTATCTTATCAGTTTTAACTATATATTCACCAGCCATAATACCACCTAAAGAATGTCCACTAATATAATAATTTTTATATTCATATTCATTAATTATTTTATTTGCCTTATCTTTCCCAAACATCGGAAAATTAAATGGCATTTTTACAATAATTGTATCCACTCCATTTTCGGCAAGCTTATACATCATTGGGGCATATGCTTCCATCTCTACTCTAGCACCAGGATAAAATATTATTAAATCATCAGTGCCACTACCATCAAAATAATATCCTAAATCTATTTTAGATACACTAACATCTTCTGTGCTTACTAAATAATCTCTAGCTTCTGATTTTGCTTTAGATGGATTTTCAAAATATGCATAAAATGATAGGCCTAAAACAACTATGAAAAGTGATAATGATATTAAGATATTAAGATATATATTTAATTTCTTTTTAAATACAATATTTAATAATATCGTTATACCTAAAGCTATTACTAAAGCTAAAACTAAAACAATAATTGATATTATTATAAATTTCATTGTTCTTTTCCTTTCTTATTCTTTTTAATTAACATTATTTCAGATATAAACATTAAAGGTACAGCTGCAACGCCTAAAATTAAACATGGATATAGGCCATATCCAATATAAGATAAGCTATACATAGGCGCTCTTAAAGAAAATAATTCAAAATCTCTTTCTGTCATACCTTTAAATATTATATTGTTATCCTTTATATAATTACAATATAGTCCAAACATAGGAACAAATGTTAACGGAAACGATAATGAACATATTGTAGAAAATATATAAAGTACTACAGGCTCTCTATTGAATAATATAATAATGATGCTTGTCATAAAAAATAAATAGCTAATTATTATACATATTATTGCCTTATTATATTTAACTAATAATTGACTGACATAATTTATTACTATCTTTAATGCTTCTATTAATACAATAAAAATAATTACAGATTGAAATGATAAATTATTTATATATAAATATAGAGGAACAACATTATCCATTATTGGTTGAAATATTCCAAATGTTATATGAAATATTATAAACCATTTATCTATAGATTGAGGCTTTATTCCTTTATCTATATTATTATAATTATTCACTAATTCTCTATATAAAAAGATAATAGGAATTATTGATGATATATAAAATACTGTAGACGCAATAGATAAGAAAATAAATGAATTATTTATATTAGCTAATATTAAGCCTGATGTTAGAATAAATATTAGTTTACCAATATTTGTAGCAATCATAAATTTAGCCACATTTGTCTTTTTATCACCAAATGTAAATATTAAATTTAAAGGAACTGAATATAAAGCTTGTGAGAGTCCCATTAGGGCTGCCGATATAATAACTGAATAGATATTAATTGTCGCGAAAGATAATACTCCTTCAGCAGCAATTATAGGAATAAAATGGATAATAATGCATATTACTCCATATTTTTGTATGATCTTTTTAAATATAAGCATATAAAATATTACAAATAAAGAAAAGAATATTAAATAAGCCATTGATAGTTTTATATCTTCTGTTGTTTTTAAAATATATAAAGGTATAAAAACAATGATAATAGAATCAGCAATAGCCTTTAATAGCTTATGAATAAATATTAAATTATCCTTACTCATAATATCACTTCCAAAAAATCAATTAATTATATAACATAATTAATATTTTTAAAAGATTATAATTAACAATCGAGTAGAGTAGAAAAATAAATATTTTTCATATTTATTCTTCATCCCCTCTCACACCACCACATCGTGCCGTTCGGCAATGGGCGGTTCAATTCATAAGTTTAAATTCAAACTAAACATAGCTTGTCTACTTCCTTTCTTTTCATTGTCTAGTAGAAACCTTCTTTGGATTACCCATTAGGATACGCCTAACCTCTCATCTTTATTTATTCTAATTATCTACTAGTGATTTCAAGACTTTAGTAATCTTATGAATTGTTCGGTCCTTCAGTATTAGACTATACCTACTATGACCTCTGCTGACTTCCTATAGTTCGTTGTTACTACTAAATCGCCTATAGGACCTCTCGGGATAAGTTATATATCTTTCCTCGTTTACCCACTTAATTTACCGATTAGGTTTACGTTTGTCTTTAGGACTTTGTTATGCTTTGTTAACTCATCCACCTAATGGGCCTTAATATTAAGTTCTTGTTCATAGGGCCACGATTTCGCTATTGCTTCTTTTCACGCTCCATTACTGGTTTACGCTTTGCAAGTCGCTATCGAGTTGGCGACAACTACCTCTCTTGGGACTTTCACCCTAGACATATAACATGCCCGACATACAAAGAAAAACGGCTAATAAATTTAGCCGTTAATTTATTATATTAGTGGAAATCTTTTTAAAAAAACTTGTTATTTTCAGGGTCGGTAGACCAGTTGAACAACCGTCTCAACGTATGCTCCATTTTTTTAGAAGCACTCCACAAATTTAAAGTAAATATTATTATTTAAATTTACCAATTATATCAGTTAAAGCATCTTTTACAGTTTTATAATCTACATTTTCGAATAACAAATTACCTGTAATTTCTTCATAATCAGATTTATAATAATCTGTTTCAATAATTTCTTTTAATACTTCTCGTAATGAAACATTATCCATTGCTGATAAACATTTTTCATGAATCTTTCTTTCGTTTTTAACATCATTAAAAAGTTCATAAAAATCATTATCAAAAACAATATTACTCTTTATTTTATATAAATCATACAAATGCCTAGAATGCTCTGATTTTTCATTTGCAAGATAATAATCGGCAATGGCAAATAATTTATCGATAAATGTTCTTTCTAATGATTGTACTCTAATTTTAAAAGGCTCTAATCCACATTCAGCAATAATTTTATCATAACCTCTTAATTTCATATATTCGTAAATATATGATGACACTTCTTTTTCTACGCATGGAAACGATCTTATAAAAACTGCTGTCTCAATTATTAAATTTGATTTTAAGCTATCACTTTTAAATATCGAATTATAATCTATTATAAATCTATTAAAATCTCTTCTATTTCTTATATTATCAGGATTTAATAATTCAAAGTTTAATTCAGTAATTGAGTCTTTAATTGAATTACATAATTTTTTTCTTTCTGAATCAGTTGGGTGTTTCATAGTTTCAATATTTAAATCAATATCTTCAGAAAATCTTTCAATTAAATGGTAACATTTAGAAAGTGATGTTCCACCTTTAAATATCATATTATCAATTCTTTTTGATAACTCTTTTAGCATTATTGTTACATAATAATCTTTTTCAATAATTGATACATCTATATTATAATAATTTGCTGTTTGAATAATTATTTCTTCAAATGATTTTCTATCATTATGCAATATCATATATAATCTCACTTTCAACTAAATTTCTCATAACCTTATCAGGAAAGAAAGGTGAATATTTTGTAATTGCTTTTCTATTGATGCCTCTTTCTTTAATATAATTAATAATTAATTTTTTTCTTTCAGCATTAAAATATTCTATTGAAAAAGAATTCATTAATTCTAAAAAAGATAAAACATAAATATTATCATTTGTAATATTAACTCTACTTTTTCTTAATATCACCTTTAAATTATTAATTGTAATTTCCCTTACTCTACTCTTTTCATTATTTGTATATATTTCTATAACATTAGGCATTTGTGTAGTTATACCAACCTTATTAGCAAAAGATAAGCCAGAATAATATCCAGAATTATTAGACAAATATTTCTTTTCTATTATCTTCTGAGGATTTAAAGAACTATTACCAAAAATAGTTTTTTCAGGGATATAATATATACCTCTTTCATATCTAACAACCGTATTAGAATTAACAAGCTTATTTAATTCTTTTTTTATCCATGGTAATGAATAATTATTAAATTTTATTTCTTCAAATGAAAATGGATTACTATATCCATATTTGTTTATTAACGCATCATAAAGAGTCATACTTATACCTCCTCCACTAACATTATACTTTACTTTACATAATATGTCAAATGAAAGATATAATATCATTTTTTATAAAAAAGGCACCTTTACTTTTTATAGTTAAAATGCCTGTATTTTAAGCCGGTTATTTGGTAGACTTGTCATTTTTGGGGCTTGCTGACCATCAGAGTGACCGTCTCAACTGTTTCATATTCAGTCAAACGATATTGATATAACAAATAAATCAACTAAGAATGCCATGCCAAGGATGACACATTATATATCCACATTTTATGTCATTCTTTCATCCTTGAATTCAAAAATATGGCTCTATTACTTGGTTTTGATAATATTTATAAAATTTTAAGGATGCCAAGTTTTGAAAACAGGGTATATCATTTCCTATTTTTTATGGCATCCTTAAATTGTATTATTCAATTACTTAATTTCCCAGTGTCCACCTTTAGATGGCCCTATATATTTTATTTTATTAGATGATTTGATTGCTCTAGTAATTGTGGCTTTGGATTTGCCAATTATATTAGCTAATTCATCTCTTGTAACTGTCGGATTATCTTTCATTATCTCTATAATTCTTTCTTCAATTGACTTTTGAGTGTCATTTTGGGTGTCATTTTGGGTGTCATTTGAAGCCTTATCTAAATCCATTGCCAATTTGTTATATGGAATCTTAACCGTTAATGTATGCTCCATTATTTCAAAAACATCTTTTCCATATATTTCTACTATATCTTTATTTCCTTTACCAGTCTGATCAGTTATATCAATATTCATAGCAATTTTTGTTAATTGACGATTTATAGGTCTACTCTTACCTATAATAAACTCATCAAAACTAACATTCTTTAATGGATTACCATTACTAAAAACTTCTAAATGATCATCAAACAAATAAATAGCTGGATACTGCTTTTCAGCATAATCATTATGTAAAATTGCATTCTTCCAAGCTTCAACAAATGCAACTTGATTATAAAGATATTCATCTCTTCTAGTACCAGCATCAAAATATGTTTTTACAATATTTTCTTGTGATTGCATGTAGTCCTTAACTTCATTATAGATTTTAAACAAGCATCCGTTACCGAATTCTTTACGCATAACAAGATTGCCACCTTTACCTTTAAATCGACATACCTTAATTGATTCATTAAATTGATCAGATAAAAGATAAGCCATTTCATTATATTTTCCTTCTTCATTTCTTAGTTCAAATGTTGAATCAAAATATTCATCCTTAAAATCTACACGATGTTCCTTCAAATATATTTTTAATACTTCAAAGCTCAAATCCTGCCTACGAGATTTCATTTCACAAATATCAGGAGCAGGTATATTAAGTGTTGTTACAAATCTCTTTTCTATTTCTTCAGGAGTCATCTCTTGACATTTAGTACCAACTCTATAATGACAACCTTTTGGTGTCATACCATATTTCTTTTGATAATATAATTTATTACCTCTTTTTATGTCTATTACAATTACATCTTTATTTTCAATCACTTCATGATGAGCGTGTACATATTCAGTACATTTAGGTAATACTTGATCAGTAATGACATCAGCAACTCTTAGCATTATTTCATCTAATTTACCTTCTTTAATACCAACTACTTCACCATTTTTATTAACACCAATATAGATATATCCTCCGCCTTCAGTATTAAGATATGTTTCTATCTCTTTAGGTAGTGTATCACTATAAGTTTCTTTTAATTCATATTTATCTGTTTCATCAAATCTTAACATGAAATCAACGCCTTTCAAAAACTATTTTTAGTATAGCATAATTACTATATTTTTTCGATATTAATTTTCCATTTTTATATTATATTAAAATGTTTTAATGCATCTATTATTGCATCTGCTTTTTCTTTAGGACAATTGACATGTTTTGTATCATCAATTAATCTTGTTGCTTGCATATCAACACCATATTTTCTTTTAATTTCTGCAATATAAGTAGAATGAATATTTAAGTTATATTTTTCTTTTATATAATCTTTTATTTGAGTATATGTTGCTTGCTTACGACAATAATGCTCTTTTCTAGGGGCAGGAACCTTTATTACTTCCTTAACTTTATCAGCCTTATCGACTTCTAGTTTATAATGTGGTGGTTTAATCCTAATTGGTGCTTTCTTGTTTAACACTTCCCTAAATCCTATACCTTCTACACCATTTTCCATTTCTAAATTAAATGATATATTCTTTTCTACTTCTTCGTTATTATCTGATGATATATCAAAATTGAATTTTACAGCTTTTATTCTTTGCGCTTCTTTATCGATATTAATCTCTTTCATTATTATATTTCTACATAAAGTTTAAAAAGGCTACAAAGAATTAATCCATAACAAATAAAAAATCACATTTCTGTGATTTTTCTAATTTAAATATATAACTAAAACTAGACAACCGCCTGATTTATACATCTTGACGGTTTCGAGTGGCGTATCTTCTGGTGAACCAACAATCAATCGAAATTGGCATAGTTAAGCCATTTATTTAGTTGACTTATTTCATTTTATTATCGTTTGACTAAAAGAGTAACACTCTCAACATAAATACATATATTTTGCTTATCTCTATTGCTTTTTTATCTTCATATAATTAAAAATCATCCCGAAGGATGATTGTTTTAATTATTAATTATTGAATAATGGAGTTGATAAATATCTATCACCATTATCTGGTAATAATACTACTATCTTCTTACCTTTATTTTCAGGTCTTAAAGCTAATTGCTTTGCAGCATATAATGCAGCACCTGATGAAATACCAACGAATACGCCATCAGTTTTTACTACTTCAGCACCAGTCTTAAATGCATCTTCATTTTGTACTGTAATAATTTCATCATAAATTGATGTATCTAATGTATCAGGAACAAATCCTGCACCTATACCTTGAATCTTGTGTGGTCCTGCAACACCAGTAGATAATACTGCTGATGTAGCTGGCTCTACTGCAACAATCTTAATGTTTTTATTCTTTTCTTTTAAATATTTACCAGCACCTGAGATTGTACCACCAGTACCAACGCCGGAAACGAAAATATCAACATTTCCATCTGTATCGCTCCAAATTTCTGGGCCGGTTGTCTCATAGTGTGCTTTTGGATTTGCAGGATTTACGAATTGCCCTGCAATGATGGAATTTGGAATTTCTTTGTTTAATTCTTCAGCTTTAGCGATTGCACCCTTCATTCCCTTAGTACCATCAGTTAAAACTAATTCAGCACCATAAGCCTTAATTAGGTTTCTTCTTTCAACTGACATTGTCTCAGGTAATGTGATTATTAATCTATATCCCTTAGATGCAGCTATTGCAGCAAGTCCTATACCTGTGTTACCTGATGTTGGCTCGATGATTGTTGAACCTTTCTTTAATAAGCCTCTTGCTTCATAATCTTCAATGATTGATTTAGCAACTCTATCTTTTACAGATCCTGCAGGGTTGAATCCTTCAACCTTGGCAATGATTGTTGCCTCTAAATTATTTGCCTTATTGAAATTTACTAATTCTACTAATGGTGTATGACCAATTAATTCAGTTACTGATTTATATATTTTACTCATATTTTTATCTCCCTTATATTGAATAATCATTTCCTATTTTTAGTAATTCTCTATTTCTTAAATCTTCTAAAGTGACACTATCAACATAATTATTTACAACATCATAAAATCCTTTCCAGAAATCTAATGTTGTACAAATATCTCTTCTTTTGCATGTATTACAATCAGATTGTAGACATGCTACAGGAGCTAATGTGCCTTCAGCACATCTAATGATATCTCCAGCAGTATATTCTTTTGCTGGCTTAGCTAAAGTATAACCACCGTTATTTCCTCTAACGCTTATTAAGAATCCTCTTTTGACTAATAATGAAACAACTTGTTCTAAATATTTAACTGATATTTCTTGTCTTTTAGATATATCATTTAATCTAACAGGTGAACCATTAGAATATGATGCAACATCAATCATTAGTCTTAGGGCATACCTTCCTTTTGTAGATATCATTTAAATCACTCCATTCCTAGCAACTTACTATGTTGATTATACCACTTTGTATTATTTAATACAATTTTAAATTCTATCTAAAGCATCTTTAATATCTGCAAGAATATCATCAATATGTTCTGTACCAATTGATAATCTTACTGTGCTACCATAAATACCAACAGCAGCTAATTCTTCTGCAGTCATTTCTGAATGTGTTGTAGATGCTGGATGGATTACTAAAGATTTAACATCTGCAACATTTGCAAGTAATGAGAAAATCTTTAGATTATCAATAAATGCTTGAGCTTCTTTTTCTCCGCCCTTAACATCAAATGTAAAGATTGATCCTCCACCATTTGGATAATATTTCTTATATAAAGCTTGTTGTGCCTTATCAGTTGATACTGATGGGTGGTTAACCTTAGCAACCTTTGGATGCTTATTTAAGAATTCAACAACCTTTAATGCATTTTCAACATGACGTTCAACTCTTAAAGATAATGTCTCTAAGCCTTGTAATGCGATAAATGCATTAACTGGTGATATTGCAGCTCCAGTATCACGAAGTAAGATAGCTCTAATATATGTTACAAATGCAACTGGACCAACTGCATCATAGAATGATACACCATGGTATGAAGCATTTGGTTCAACTAAATGCTTGAATTTACCACTCTTTTTCCAATCGAATTTACCACCTTCAATAATTACACCACCAAGACCAGTACCATGACCAGTAATAAACTTAGTTGCTGAATGAACTACTATATCAGCACCATATTCAATTGGTCTTACTAAATAAGGTGTTGCGAATGTTGAATCAACAACAAGTGGAATATTATGCTTATGTGCTACCTTAGCGATTGCTTCAATATCTATAACATCTGAATTAGGATTTCCTAATGTTTCAACGAATACAGCTTTAGTATTTTCTTTAATTGCTTTTTCAATATCTTCTACATTTGGTTTAACAAATGTTGTTGTAATACCATAATTAGGTAATGTATGTTGTAATAGGTTAATTGATCCACCATAAATATTGTTTGCTGCAACAATATGATCACCTGAAAATGCTAATGCTTGGATTGCATAAGTTATAGCTGCAGCACCTGATGCTACTGCTAATGCTCCTGCACCTTTTTCAAGTGCAGCAATTCTTTCTTCAAATACACCTTGTGTTGGGTTTGTAAGTCTACCATAAATGTTTCCTGCATCTCTTAGACCAAATCTGTCAGCAGCATGCTTACTATTGTTAAAAACGTAAGATGATGTCAAATAAATAGGAACTGCTCTAGCTCCTGTTGCAGGATCTGGATTTTCTTGTCCTGCATGTAATTGTAATGTTTCAAATTTATACTCTCTACTCATATTAATATCTCCTCAATCTTTCTTTTATTTATTCTTTCTTTTTTATCTATAAATTAATACTTAATTATTACTGAGTCACACATGATATTATGACTCCACTTCATTAAACTACACATTCGGGCATTGCCCATACATCGATTAAATTTTTCAATCATAATACCACTCCTTTTTTCTTTTTATCCTATTCCTATCTGTTTAGTAGGATTAGCTATATTATAAGGGGCTTTTAAAATATTGTCAACACCTAAAATGAATATTTTTAAAAAAAATACAAACCAAGAATATTTCTACTCTTGGTTATACTTACTACTTATTTATAATATAGGAAAATAACATATAAATTATTTTATTAAAAACCTATATGTTTCTTATTTTTTTTAGAATGCTTATACCTCAGTAGTTCAACAACTATTTGATGGCGTATGTCCCTAAGTAGTTTGTACTTTACACCACTAATCTAAACACTTTTATTTTTTTTGAGATGTTCTATTGCTTATAGCAAATAAAAAAAGCCATGTAATGGCCTATTTATTACATATACATATAATTATTTTCAAATAAAGAATCTGTATATGCTTTTATACAACTATTTAATATTGATATATATATTTATTCTTTTTATCTTCTGGACTAGATAATATTCCAGATACTGCAGCAAGTCCCATGAATAAAGGATTAATAGTCGCTGTAGTTATAATCTGACAAAAATAATTATCTGCAGATTTGGCAATACCTTCTATTCTTTGTTTTTGGTAATCTTTTAATTCTCCATCTTTAACATTTAACAATAATCCTTTATTAATAGATTCTTTTGTTTCATTATATATCTTATCTATAATAAACATAATGATATCAGATACATTTATATTATTATAATTATCTTTTAATGATTCTATTGCTAACTTATAATATGATTCATTACAATATTTATTTACAAGTTCTGTATGCAATTCTATTGCTTGCATCATCATCATATTATCACATCCGTTCTTTATAGCATTATTATTTTTTAATATTTAATAAATCTATTTGTTCTTCTAAGGCTTTAATTCTTCCTTCTACATCTTCGCCCTTTAAAGATTTTAAATATTTAATACCATTATTATATGCTTCTAGGGCTTTTTCGTAATTCTTTTCGCAGCCTATTCCATTTGCATAACAAATACCTAAGAATATATATGCGTCATAACATCCGCCCTCTATAGCCTCATTTGCAGTCTTAAAATATTCATTTCCATATTTCTTCTCATCTACTCCTGCCTGAGCCCATAGATCTAGTAATCTAAATTTAGCTTCAGCATTACCAGCTTGTGATAATTCAGCTAATACTCTTTCAGCTCTTTGAAAGTCATGATCTATATCAGCTGATGAATATAATAATCTAGCCAATAATATTCCACTGTTATCATCACCTAGATTGAATGCTTTATCTGCATACTCTACTGCCTTTTCATGATTTGCTTCAATTATTTCATTTTTATATGTATATAAAGAAGCTAGGGTATTTAGGGCATCAACATCATTATCGTCTGCAGCTAATAATAAATATTTTTTAGCATTTTCTAAATCATTATTTTCAGCATAATATTTACTCATTATATAATAAGCTCTTGCAGAGCCTTTAGAACCATATTCTTCTAATAATTTTAAGCTAGATAAATCTTTTGATTCTAATAAGCTTAATGCTAATTCTATTTTGGCATTTATTACATCACCTTCAGCAGCAAACTTAATATATTTATTCCAATCATCTGAATCTCTTTCATATAGATCTGCGATAAATAAATATGCGAAAGGCATATTTTTGGCAAGCTTTTCTATTTCAGGTATTACACTAGTATCTTCCATATACATTTTATATACATATGATAATAATAAATATCTATCATTTTCATCTTTATGGTCTATTGCAAATTTAACAGCATTACCACCTAAATAATGTCTAGTAAATACTAATAAAGGCCAATCAATTTGTTTATTAATGTAATAATTAATAAAATCTTCATCATTTTTAACTACATACATATAAGATATTCTCCCTCTATAATTTTAAAAACAAACCTATAAATTAATGATAACAATTTTCTTATGATTTATCAATATATGATAAAAGATTATGAGGGATAGGCAACAAAACCTATCCCTCATGTTTTATTTATTCAAATTTTGGAGTTAATACTAAGTCATAATCAACATTATAAATTGTTGAGTTAAATAAATTATTATTTTGATCATACCAACCAACTAATGTAGTATTTCCAATCATTATTAATATTATTATTTCTTTCTATTATCGATTATCATTATTTATATTTTAACATATTTATATGTTATATTAAAGAATCACTTTTTTCATTTCTTGTCATTTTTATACATCTTTTGTCTTATATATCAATTATTAAAAAAAGGATTTTTGGGCGATATTCAATACAAAATACCTCGATAGCGCCCGAAAAACCCCGTTTTTTGTCGTTTCTTGGGCGATATTCAACACAAAACACCTTAATAGCGCCCAAAAAAATTTTTATAAATTTTCTATTCTTCTAATTTCTTTATAATACTTCTATTTAATTTTAATTCATATTTATTAATCTTTTCATTAATTTGATTAATATATGATTTATTAATTTTATCACATTGATCATCAATGTTTTTAACTGCTTTAGTAATAGCTTCTGTATTACTTGTAATAGTAGCTATTGCTTTTTCAAGCATCTCTAAAGGCTTATCTAGATAAGTCTTTTTTATTTCTTCGAATTCGCTTAATAAATCTAATTTATTCTTTAATTCTAGCATCTCTACTTCTTTGCTTAATATTAATTCAGCAAATCTTGTAGTTAAAGATGCTATCATATTTAAGAATGTCATTAAATATGCAGGTCTAACTACATACATATTTTCATATTCTCTAACTTTAAATATAGGTAATACATTAGGCTTATCCATTTCTAGGTTAGATACAAGTAGTGCATACTTGCAGTTTTTCTTTTCTCTATTCTTATCTAATTGCTTATAATAATCTGCATTAGATTTCTTATTAACTGATTCTGGGTTCTCATCTTTCATGTCCATACAAACTGAAGCAAGTAATTCAGTATCTATATGCTTATCTGATGCATATATCTTAAAGATATAATCAGCTTTAGACCCTTTTAGTTCATCTTCTTCTCTAATTACCTTATTATCTTTTTGCCATACGCAATTAAATAATCCATTTTGCATATATGATGTTACTTCGTTATTACACCATGCTTCTAGATCTTCACCTGTTTGTTTAACATTTAATGAACTTTTAGCATGCTGTAAGGCATTAATTTGGTCTTCTTTTTCTCTTATTTTAGCTTCATATACATCTTTTTGTTCATTTAATGCTTTAAGCTTTAATAATTCAAAATCAGAATCTTTCTTTTCAATTATAGAATCTTTCTTTTGTAATGCTAAATTATTTTCAGCTTTAATATCATTTATCTGTTTTTCGTATAGATTAGATAATTCTATTTTAGATTTTTCAATCTTATTATCAAATTCAGATTTTAATAATTCATATTCTTTTTCTAATTTAGAATATCTTTCTTGTTCTTCTTGTTTTAATTTAGATTTCGATGCTTCATATTCTAAATTTAATTTATCAATCTTAGATTGCAAAGTTTCTTGTAAAATCTTTAATTGTTCTTTTAATTCATTAATAGTATCATTATATTTTTTAGATACTTCTTGTTCTTTAATAACTAATGATTTTTCATTATCTTTCTTTAATGATTCTATTATATTATTTAATCTATTTAATTCTAATTTATTTTCAGCTATTAAAGTTTTCTTAACTTCTTCTAATTTAGATTCATATACTTTATCTTTACCAGATTCAATAATTAAATCTAAGTAAGTTGTATCTACTTCTACTAATTCTTTTAAATCTATTAAATCTCCTTTATTAGCATCTTCTGCAAGCTCTAATAAAGTTTTATCTTTTACTATTACATTTACTTTTTTCATATTATCATTCCTTTCCTTTTTATACAACAAATAACGCGCATTATTATGTCTTTCTACCTTGATACTAACACAGAAAAAGTGACCGTTCAACTATTAATTTTTTTATTTTTTAACGGTTGATTTTCAGTGTGCTTTTGTGGGGATTAACGGGTAGAAAAAGGAGAGTAAAAGGCCAACAAAAATTGGCCTTTTACCATCAACACTATAATATAACTTTAATTTAATATTTATGTGAGCTAATATACTCTATAGCTTTTTTACTTCCTTCATTTGCCGCTTCAAATATTAAAGTTTTGCCATATTCTTTATTCTTTTCAACACCATTACCATTAAGATATGATAGTCCAAGCAAATACTTTCCATCAGGAATACCAGCATCTATTGCCTTTTGAAAATAATCATTTGCTATTTTGTAATCTACAATTGTTCCATAACCTAATGAAAAACATATTCCTAAATATGCATATGCTTCAGCATGGCCTTGATTAGCCGCTTCTTGAAATTCACTAAATGCATAATCATACTCTTTGTTCTCTAAAAATAATATACCATTTTCAACTTTTTGTGATCTTATAGTTCCATCTGATGTTGGTTTAGCCATTTGTTTTTTAAAATCTAAATAATCATCATCTTCTGATAAGAATGATTCAATCATATCTACTTTGGTTTTATAGTTATCTCTATCATCCATTAGACTGGCCACACTAATATATACTCCACATCCAATCATTCCAATTAATCCTGAAACAATTATTGTTATTTTAATATATGTTTCAATTGTGTTTGATACTAGTGCAGATATAGTTATAATAATGTATCCAATTATTCCTAAAATACCAAAAATTCTATACAATGTTTTCATTTTTCGTTTCTTTAAACCTATTGGTATCCTTTCTAAATATTATCAATAAATATTCTTATATTTTTTTAGCTAGTAACAACTAATTCAAACATAGTAATACTGCTTTTTTGTATTCTTCTTGTATACTCACGTCCCTTGCTAAAACATCCAAAGAAATCACGAATAAGTGATTAAGTTAAAACAGTAAACTTATTAAGAAAATTATAGCATAATTTTATTTACATAAAAATAAAAACCATAAGAATATTCATATTCCTATGGTTAATATCTATAAAATTGCTTTTCTCTTCTCAATATATTCATCTAAGAATTCATCTAGACCTTCAATTTTATTCTTTACATCAATACCTTCATATTTCTTAAGATAATATTTTGTAAATGCGAACGCATCTATTTCTAATTCTTGACTAATATAGTCAGATCCATCAAAATTCATATTTCCTGCGTTAACTTGTGAATTTAATAACATTCTCCATCTATTAGCTATTTCATTATCAAAATGATTAGCAAAATCAGATTGAAAATAATGTCTATATTCATGAGTAATACATTTAGCACATTCAATATAATTATCTTTATATTTTGAATTAATAACAATATGCTTTCTCATAAAAAAATATAATCTAGAATCTTCATCACCGATATCTTCAAATCTAATTGGTAATGGATCTATTCCTAAATGTTCTGCAACCTCGTTTTGGAATTGTATCAAATCTTTCATTTTTATCATAACCTTCTAATCTAAAATAAGATATTTTCTCAAATACATTAACATTGAAAATGAGTATAGTCAAGTATATGACATAAAATAAATGATTATAATAACAAAAAAACCATAAGAAATTAATCTTATGGCTTTTTTACTTTAATTGATTCAATATATCAACACATGCGTTTAATTCTTCTTCTAAATCTTTTTTATCTTCATCTTCAGCTTCTTTTATAGCTTCCTTAAGATAAGTTTTTTCTTGTTTTAATAAGCTTTTTAATACAACAACTTGTGTATCATTTAAATTAATAGTTTTCGTTTTAATAGCCCTCTTCCTTAATATATTTACTACATTATATTTTATCATATAATTAAGAAAAGAAAAAAGGATTTTTCAATCCTTTTCTCTATTCTATACTCTTTAAAAATATATTGAAATCAACCTTTTTAATCTTTGGATATAATAATAAGCTAGATACAAAAGATGATAATACTACTATTACATATGATAAGACATATGTATACCATTTAACATTAGATAACTTCTTCTTTAGTTAATTGAAATCTATATCTCTTGGGATTTTATTTAATTATTAATTCGTCATTTATTAATAATTTTTCAATTATTGATATAAATCTAAAAATACATCTTCTAATTTCATTATTGTATCTATTTTATTACCTGAATCTTTGATGATGCACCATAATGGTATATCATTAAATAATTTGTCATATAATCAATTATTATATATCTCCCATGAAATGTATCATTGTTTCTTTTAAATATTATATTAAAACCTGTATCATGCTAAAATCCTTAACAAAGGATAATGTTAAATTATTCTTTCCTTTATTATCAAAAATATAATTATATCATTAATATTTTAACATATTTTTGATAATTTATAAAATATATAGTAATCAATTAATAAAACTATTTGAAAAATAATATTGTTTTGTTAAAATATATGTGTTTAATATATTTTAATTAAAGAAGGTAATTAAATTGGACAAAAAGTTATTATTAGTATGGATGTGTATATTAACAGGACTTGCAGGCGCAGTTAATGCTATTTCAATATTTGGATATGATGGTACAACAGTGTCACATTTAACTGGATTAGTATCTAAGGTAGCGATAAACATTACACAAGGAAACCTTGATGGAGTATGGGAAGTATTAAGAATTATATTATTATTCTTTGCAGGAGCTGTAGTATCAGGTATTGTTACAAGTGAAAGAGCATTTTATTTGCATAAAAGATATGGATTTATAATTATATCAGTTGGATTATTACTTGTTGTTCCATATTTTATACCCGAAAAATATGACCTATTAGTATTCGCATTCGCAATGGGACTCCAAAATGGTATGGTAGTATCATTTAGAGGTGTTGTAGTAAGAATGACACATATGTCAGGTAATGTAACAGATTTAGGTGTTTATGTTGGTTATAAAATCAGAGGAAATAAAAACGAAAAACTAATAACAGGATTGATTCCTTTTGTAGCAATAATAAGCTTTATAGTAGGTGGAATATTAGGAGTTCTATTATATAGCCAACTACATAACACTACATTCTTCATTGCATCTTCTATTTATGTTATAGTAGGATTAGTATATTTCATATTAAGATATACATGTATTGATAAAAACTTCAATGATATTCCTGATGAATTAGAAGAAAATATAGAAGATAAATAAAATAAGCCCTCATAAAGTAGAAAATATAAAACTACTTTATAGGGCTTTTTATTATACTATTTTATTAATATCTTTGCTTATGCTATTAAAAATAAAAGGTATGGATTTATATTATACGCTTTAATTAATTGATTCTTTATTGAAAATCTAGGTCTTCTTCCTTGCATTTGTTGATCATGAAATGTTTCGCTTTTTTTTGCATTTAGCACTAAATCACTAAAGTCAACATCAATTTTATAAAAAACAACTTTACCATCAACATAACCGTTTGGAGCAAAATCAACATAATATAATTCATCCCATGTTGAATTAGGACCAAATGAAGTACAATCATTAGGAATAGAAGCGAATTTAACCTGTATACCAGCAAATGTATCTAATGAAACGCAATCATATGAATCTGCGGTTCCATTAGTTCTGATTTCATTAAAAAAATGCAAAACAAAGCTTCACACAATTATTCTTATAAGTTATTTTTACCTATCCTAGTCAATTATTAATTCATCATTATTTAAAATTTCATTTATTAAATCTATATACACTTCTTTTTCTAATACATTTGTAATTGTATTAATCTTATTACCTGAATCTTTAGATGATGCTCCACAATGATAAATCATATAATTATCTGTATTAAAATCTATGATTACATATCTATCATGAAATCTATTGTTATTTTTCTTTAAAGTAATATTAATATTTGTATCATTCTTAAAATCATTGATAAAATTAATATTTAGATTGTTCTTTCCTTTATTATCAGTGAAGATAATTACATTGATATTTTCTTTTATACATTTCAATAATTGTAATGTTTTAATATCTATATAATCATCTATTATATAAATTGAATATTTAGCTAATCTATATATTGATTGATAAGCCACATCAGCTTCAATCTTTTCTCCATCTTTTATAAGATAATGTTTATATGTATTTGGATCAATAAAATTATCCATAACTATTTCTAGTTTATTTTCAATAACTGCAATCCTGTTAGAATGCTCATTTACAAGATTAGTTAATTTTATAGTTTCATTAGTTGAAAGAATATCTTTGTTCTCTACAATATAATCCTTCATTTGTTTAAAGGCACGTATTAAGGCCTTGCTCTGTCTTGTAGCTAAATCACCTTTTAAAACTGTCATTAGCATGTATATACCTTGTTCAGTGAAAGCGTAAGGAAGATATCTTCTTTTAGACAAATTGTTTGCGGTGGAAATTTTACACCTCAAAAAATCGTCCCACTCAATTTTTGTTAATTGAAATCTAAAGTCTACATCAAAACGCTCTATGTTATTCTTTATCTGATTATTAAAATCACGAGTACTATATCCATATATTTTTGCCAGTTCGAAATCTAACATTACTTTTTGACCTCTAATAATATAAATCATTGATTCTATTGTTTCATTATTTAATTCTGGTACTATAGTCTCATTTTTCTCCATATTATTTATCCTTTTCATTATTATTTTATCATTCTAACATATACCCATTTTTTGTGATTATAACTTGTATCATACGCTTCTAAATAACTATAATTCTCATTTCCAATTAGCTTTCTAATTAAATCTATTTTTAAATTGTATTTTACATAAGATTCAGCATATTCTTTTGCCCTATCTAATTCCACAAACTGAGATAATATATTATCTCCTTCAACAACTTCATATTTGGCAACTCTATCGCTATATTTCTCTTTATATATTGGAGTGTTAACCATCGGAAATGGTCTAACATTAACACCTTTATTTCTAAAAAAATTGCCACCATTAAATTGATCATATACTAGATTAATTTGAGCTTTAATTTTACTAGTATTAATATTAGGAGAATACTTATCAACTGCCAAAATGAAATCAACTACATCACATCTCCAACTTGAAGAATCCCATTCTTCTCTATTTATTGGACTTTCATTTTCATCTTTTGCAAGCTTACCATGATAGTGTAAATAGAAAACTGAATCTTTTGAAATGTGGTTGTCAAAAGGAGATCCTTTAAATGCAATATCAGTTATTCCTTTTAAATTGTAGTACCAATATCTATACGAATAATTCTTATAATACCATTCTGGCAAATCTTCTTCTCTTAATTTTGTTAACCTATTTGTTTTTCTATTTCTTAAAAATAATTCATCATCTTCTTTTACTAATAATTCATAATCTATTTTCTTTTTTGTCTTTTTATACTCTTTAATTTCTAAAATATCACTATAAAAGCACCTAAAATTTTTATGTTTTTTATCTATATGATAATGGCCAAAATACCAATATTTAAAATCTACACAATCTTCGATTTTTGATAGTTGTTCTGTATTTGAATCAGTTTTAAAGCCAAATATTTTTTTTACATATTTACTTGGAGCGCAATGCGTTAACACATAATCAACACTATAATTATATTTTTTTATATTTTCTAATGCATTTGTTATATCATCATCACTTATATTTTCTTCGTCCCACCAAGAAATGCCTTCAATTCGATGGAATTTATCTATTGAAGTTGCGCCACCAATACAAAGAAATATTAAATCATTTAATTCTATTATCTCTCCTCTCAAAATATGATAAACATTAGGTGCTAATCTATGGCATTTTGCACCATTGTAATTCACAATTGGAAATTTGCTTAATAATTGAAAATTCTCATGATTCCCATCAACAAATAATACTGTTAAACCAAGTGAAGAATAATCTCCTATATAAAACTCTTTTTCACTCCATACTATTCCCGCATCTCCTAAGATAATTAAGTATTCTTCTTTTGTTACATACTTATTTTTAAAGTATTCTTTTATTTTATAAAAATCTATGTTTCCATGTGTATCACAAGTTATATAAATCATTTCGTTAATCCTCCATTATTTCATAAGATTGAAGATTCCTATTAATAAATTCATCACTAATAAAATTATCAATTACTATTCTTAATTCTTTTGAAATCAAAAATTCTTCTATTTCAAAGTATTTTTTCAATTCATTTATAATCATTTTATAATCCATGCTTAAAAATGCTTTATAAAATGATACTGCTGATAAAAACATTAATTCCATATCTCCATTTAAATAAACTATATGATTACTATAATTATTACTATGTTCAATTAAAAAATATGGTTTAAACTTCTCAAGATTATCATTTTCAAATGATGCTAGATTTCTTTTTCCATTCTCTTTTTGAGCTTCTAAAATAGCAATGTTCGTTGTTATCATCCACTCATCACATTTTCCTATTAATTTATCAGCTAATTTAGTGTTATTATGTTTTATAATATTCAAATACAATACATCATTCCATGATTCATAAATATAGTGTGAGCAAGTATCATAATTATGTTTGTTTTTTATAGGAAGCCTCCACTTTCTTTTTAGAGTTAATAAAAAATAATATACTATATCCTGAAACAAGAAAAAATTAGATTCACCCTTAATTAACAATTTCATTGAATAACACTCCTTATACGCATTTATTACATAATTTATTATACTATGTATTTTTCAATACTCAAGAGTAATATGTTTATTATGCTAAAAATTATTGAAAAATGAATAATTACATATTAAAATTTAGATGGAGTTGATAAAATGTCTTTCAATGAGCAATTAACAAAATTAAGAAAACGAAATAATATTACTCAAATTGAATTAGCTAATCTAATGAATGTTAAGCAATATGTTATATCATCATGGGAAACAGGAAGATCAGAACCAAATATATCTCAAATAATAAAGCTTAGTGATATATTTAAAATACCTACTGATTATTTACTAGATAGGCCCATAATAATAGCAAGTTCAGAAAATGAATTTAATAAGGTAATAGAAAATATTAACAAAGATATTAAAGATGATTTTACTAAGGATTTAATTAATATATTAGAAGATATACCTAACAATAAAAAAGAAAAAATAATAAATATTGTAAAAGAAATTAAAGAATTATAAAGAAAAACATAGCTATTTTGGCGTAATATAAAATAGCTATGCTTTTTATTATTTACAAATAAAAAAGGTATCCGAAGATACCTAATCATTGTCAAGTTGGCGGTCCAATCGATATACGTATTCGAACAAATTAAGCATAAATATCATCTAATGTTATCAGATAATAATCCTTAGAATCCGAAATATCAAAACCACTTTTAGATATAAAGCCAAGCTTATTATATTTGATATTAGCTTTAGCTAATTGATATATTTCCTCATTAATCACTTTATCATCTATTGGCTTAGTTATAAATTTTACTTCATAAAAATCATATCCGTCCCTACTTAAAGTAACAACATCGAATTCACCATTTTTCTTTTCTTTTGGTAAATCATAATAATATTTTCCAATTTTATACAAAGGAGGATTAATTTTTTTATTTTTATTTTGAATAATCAAATATTGCTTTGAAATATTTTCAAATTCTTTAGGAACATAATATCTCTCAAAGTCATCCAAAACAAATTCATCATAAAAATCTTCTGCTGACATAACATTAAAATATGATCCTCGTTTAAAAATATATCTATAATAAAACAATGATAGTCTTTCAGAAATCCTATAATAGGATTTCTTTTCGCTTTCATCATTAATTGGATATATTTTTTCTATTACATCCATATTAATTAATTTTTTTAAAACATCAGATAATGTTGGACTTGAAGAAACGTTTGAGTTTTGCAAAATATCATTAAACTTGGAATTACCTTCTGCAATTGCCATAAAACATTCATTGGCATTATTTAATTTGGTTATCTCTTCATTTAGAAAGCCTTCTGCTTCAGGCAATAATCTAGCCTTGCTGCCGATAACTAAATTAATTATATTTTCTTTTACACTTAACTTATCATCTATAAATTGATTATAGTAAGGAACACCACCGAATACAGAATAATATTTTACTTTATCTTCATTGCTAGCATTTTTATAAAACAATGATGATTCAAAATAACTCATTTGTTTAATATTTAATTTATAAGTGAATCTGCCATATAAAGGGCTTTTATTACTTAATATAAGCTCCATGACATCAATATAAGAACCACATAAAATAAACTTGATTTTGGATTTATTTTTATAATCATCAATAACACCTTGAATTATACTATCCAAAAAATCGCTTTTACCTCTCATATATGGATATTCATCAATCACTAATATTATTTTTTCATTAACTGATTTATCAAAAATAAATCTCAAAGCTTCATTTAAAGTTTTAAAATCCGGCTTTGGAATTTCAAATACTTCAGCTAATTTATCGGATAAAGCTTTTACATTAAATTCTTCTGAAGCCTTCTTACATTCGTAATAAACTTTTTTGCAATCAAAATTTTTATAGGATTCTTTAATTAATTCACTTTTTCCTATTCTACGTCTTCCATACATTGCAATACTTTCGAATGAATCATTATCATATGCATCTGCTAATATTTTTAATTCATCAATTCTACCATGAAACATAATAATCACCACTCTTTATCTTAATTATAAATCTAGAATAATTATAAGTCAATAAATAACTCGGTTATTTTCGAGCCGGTTATTTTCGAGTTTTTAGAGACGTAAATAAAAAGGTATCAATTAAGATACCTTGTCATTTTCAAGTTGGCGGAGCATAGGCGTGCGTATTCGAACACTTAACTTTCTATCTTTTTCCTAAATAAACATTACAAAATAAATTGGATAATATTTAATTTTACCATCCTCTGTTACTTTTCTTTCGTTACTAAAAACATATCCTTTTGCCATCTTATAATTTTGGTCTAATAGCAATTTAGGTAATGCTCTAAAATTCTTATAATCTTTTCCTGATTTGATTTCTATTGGAAGAACATTCAAAGAATCATAATCATCTACTAAATAATCAACTTCGCCAACCTTTTTTCTGTCAAAATAATATAATTCATGTCCATGACATTTTAATTCTTCAGCTACTACTGTTTCATATACCGCACCAAGATTAACTCCTGTAGCATCATCTAATATTGCATTTATATTATTTTTATATAAAATGCTTGTTAATAAACCAACATCATTCATATATAGTTTAATTAAATTCTTACTACTAGATTGAACTAGAGGATATTTAGGTTCACTAACTGCTTTAGTATCTAAGGTAATTCCTGAAGAAATTAAATATTCAAATTCATTAGAATACTTAGTGAATCTAACATCATCAATATTTTCTATATTCTTATATTGTATACGTTTAACTTTATTCTCTATATTTGATGGAATCATATCATAAATTCTTTTTATTACTAATTTATGTTCTTTATCATACTTAGATGCATCATCAGAATAAAATTTAATAATATCTTTTTGAATCTCTCTAATTTTAACAACATTTTTAGTTTCAACATAACTTTTTACAGCATCAGGCATGCCACCAACATATAAATATGTTTTAAATAGATATAATAACTTGTTGTGTAGTGATTCATCTAATGATTCACCAGTTTCGAAACATTTTCTCATATGTTTAATCACAAGTTCACCAACAGAGTTTGCAATTAAGAATTCTTCAAAATCCATAGGATACATCTTCTTTTCAATTATTGAGCCCATAGGAGTTAAAGTGGTATTTGATAGAGCTATTCCTAATTCGGATCCACTGCATATGTATTTATATTTATTATCTTCTCTTAATGGTTTTAATAGAGTTAATAGCTGAGGGTATTCTTGAATCTCATCAATAAAGATAATAGTATTTTCTCTACCCTTCATTTTTTCACCAGCAACAACACTAACCTCAAGATAGAACTTTTCAATTGTAGTAACATTAGCAAACAATTTGTCGCCAACTTTATCGTTAGCCATATTTAGTTCTATATAGTTTTCAAAATATTTTTTGGCAAGTTCTCTAATAATATATGATTTTCCAACCTGCCTTGCTCCATCGATGCATAATACTTTTTCTTCATTACTAGTTAAATATTCTTCAATATACTGTGATATTTTTCTATACATAGTACACCTCCGCTTTTCTAACTATATTATATACCTTTTTTTACGCTTTTCCAACCAAAAAGCATGTATTCTCTTACGTTTTTCAAAAGTATTATTATACTTGTCAAGAAAAGTAGACACAAAAAAGTTTTTTATTCAATTATCTTTTTATTAAGTAGACACATCTTCATTTTTTTCATCATTTTCGTTTTTAGAAGTAGACATCTTCTTAAGTACATATTTTGGCACTTCTGTAAGTACTCTTTTATTAAATGTATCTTTATGTTCTATCTCACCATTCATGTATTTTTCATAAAACAAATCAGGTATATCATAATTAAGTGCCCAACTTGGTCTTTGAGAATTATAATATTTTATATATCCTTTTACTGTTCCAATAGGATCTTTGGATTCATCTAATTTAAAATCAACAAATAATTCTTCTTTTATCCAACCATTTAAAGATTCATTCACAGGATTATCCGTTGGCTTACCAGGTCTAGACATGGAGCGATTAATATTTTTATCCTTTATCAATTCGTTATAGGCCATTGATGCATATACACTTCCTTGATCAGTATGTATTACTACTGGTTCAGTAACGCCTTCCGCTTCAAGTAATGCTATGACATCTATAAGACCATCAATATATTGCATTCTCAATCTCCACGTCTTCTGCCAAATCTTGCTGCCACTATTTGTTTTGTAAAGACATCAAAATACATTGTTAATTCATAATATGAATAGTAAACATAAAAACATGTCATGTCAGAAACTATAACCTGTCGTGGTCTATCAACGGTCTCCCAAGTTGAAAATATAAGATTAGGATATTTATCTCTTTCTTTTCGCTTTCTAGGCTTTTCTTTATGTTTGGTTAGGGATTTTATCCCTAATGCCCTAAAAGCTGAATAAACGAAGCCAGGACTATAATTCTTGCTGTAATTATAATTAATAAACGCTGTAACCCATCTATATCCATGTGATGGATGATCATTATGAACTTTTGTTATTATTTCTTTAGCTTCTTCACGTCTGGATTCTTGCTTACTATCATCTCTATTAAGCCATTTATAATATCCAGATCTTGATACACCCATTAATTCACATAATTCTTTAACATCATATTCTTTAGATAATGTTTTGACTATTGCGTATTCTTTTCCTTTAAATGTGTGTAGGTTATCGTCCCATCTGGATTCTCCGTCGCAGTATAATTTTTTTTTAGTCTTTCGTTCTCAATCCTAAGCTTAATAATTTCACGCTTGTAATTCTCTGTAGTTTCTTCAGTTCCTTCTGGTAATATTTGATATTCAGGATTACCTTTTGTAAAACCAGCTATTCCTTCATTTTTATATATCTCTACCCATTTTCTTAAAGAAGTATCAGATATATTATTAGCTCTCGCAAATTCAGTTAATTTAATATCTGGATTTGACAGGAATCTTTTGACTAGAAATTCTTTTTCTAGTGGACTTAATTGTTTTGACATAATAGTTAACCTCATTTCATTTATTATACAATAGATTAACCAAATTGAAAATGATTGTGCGCAAACCCTTAAGGGTTTATATACAAGAATATCAAATAAATTGATATTATACCTTAAGGGACAGTTTCCCTTAAGAATCCTTTCTATTTAATCTATTATATTTACATTATTTTTATTAACTATTGTGTCTACTTTTATAATAGCATCATATGTCTAAAAATGGCTTATAAAAGACATTGATTTTTAAATTGGCGGTCCATTGTAGTCTTCAATCGAAAAAATACCTAGTATTTATCCAACAATTAATGGTTCTTTTGGTGTAAACACAGGATTAATTTTAATTCTTTTATTTCTCTTTATGAAACCAATAGAAAAGTTATAGAATTTTAATGTATTATACTTTATATGATAACAACCGATTAATGCTGGTCTGCACATATATCAATATAGAATAAACTATTATTTTGGAGGAAAAAATGAAAAGATATACCCCTGAACTTATTAATAAAGTTTTATCAGAGTATCAAGAGGTAAAAAGCGTAAAAACAATAATGCAAAAATATGGTATTTCAAAGTCCACTTTATTTTATTGGATTAAAAAATATAAGGTTATAATCCAATACGATTGTAAAGAAATTACTATTACTGACTATAAGAAACTTATAAAAGAACTTGAACGTGCAAAACTTATTTTTGAAATATATGAGAATCTACATTGTTTTAAAGATGCGAGCACTTATGAAAAAGAAATAGCAATATCAAAATTTATTGGTGTTTATCCAACTAAACTTATGTGTAAAATATTAAATCTACCTCATGGAACATTTTATAATTATCATTTTAGAAAAAAAACAGTTACTCAATATCAAATTAGAGATGAACAAATTAAAGCAAAAATTATGGAGATTTATCTACAAAGCGAGAAACGCTTTGGCGCTAATAAAATAGTTGTCAAATTAAAATCAATTGGTATTAATACTACTCTAACAAAAGTCAAAAAATTAATGAAGGAACTCAACATAGAATCAACTCAAAAATTAAAAAAGACTGAATTAACAAATCCCAATAACAATTATTATGTAAACAAATTACAAAGATTGTTTAATCAAGATGAGCCAAACAAATATTGGGCAAGTGATGTAACAGAACTTAAGGCCGGTCTTAATAAATTTTATCTTTGTGTAATTATAGATTTATTTTCAAGAAAAATAATAGCTTACAGGATTTCTTGTCACAACAATACAAAACTTACAATAAACACATTTAAGGATGCATTTGAAAATAGGGGAAGACCAAATGAATTATCATTTCATAGTGATCAAGTTAGCAATTATACATCTAATGATTTTAGAGATTTACTTAGAGTATTAAAAGTAAATCAGTCTTTTTCTCATGCTGGAAATCCTTATGATAATGCCTGTGTAGAATCATTCTTTTCTAGCTTTAAACGCGAAGAATATAATTCTCATTATTATGAATTTTTTGAAGATTTAGAAAAGAGTGTAGATTCATATATGAAATATTATAATGAATATAGACCACATAATACGCTAAATAATATGACTCCAAATGAATTTGAAGATAAATATTATGAGAAAAAAAGCACAAAAAAGGCCATAGAATAGTCTATGGCCTATTTGGACAGTCCAGTTAAATAATTAACTAAAACCGATTACTTCTCATTATGGCGGAGCAAGAGGGATTCGAACCCTCGCACCAGTTACCCGGTCTACTTCCTTAGCAGGGAAGCCTCTTGAGCCTCTTGAGTATTACTCCATACCAAGTACGCTATTTCATTATATATTAATCATATTTGAATGTCAATTAAAAACTAGTGAATAGAAAGAAAAACGCACGATTTTAATCGTGCATTTTTTATTATTAAATAGCCATTATTTTTTCTTCTATTTCTTTCATTATTTCAGGATGATCTAAAAGATATTGTTTAGTGTTTTCTCTACCTTGGCCAATCTTTAAACCATTGTAGCTAAACCATGCACCACTCTTATGAATAATATCATATTCAGTAGCTAAATCAACAATCTCGCCTTCCTTAGAAATACCTTTACCATAGATGATTTCAACTTGGCATGATTTAAATGGTGGAGCAACCTTATTCTTAACAACCTTAATGTTTGTGATATTACCTAAAACATTAGAGCCATCCTTGATTGCTTCTCCTTTTCTTATTTCCATTCTAACTGAAGCAAAGAACTTTAATGCTCTACCACCAGTTGTAGTCTCTGGGTTACCAAACATAACTCCAACCTTCTCTCTAATTTGGTTAATGAATATCGCAACGCAATTAGTCTTAGAAATTAAACCAGACATCTTTCTCATTGCTTGACTCATTAATCTTGCGTGAAGACCAACATGGTTGTCACCCATTTCTCCATTTAATTCAGCTTCAGGTACTAATGCTGCAACTGAGTCAATAACAATAATATCAACGCTTCCTGATTTAATTAGTGCTTCAGCGATTTCTAATGCTTGTTCACCAGAATCAGGTTGAGATAAAATTAAATTCTCAGTATCAACACCTAAGTTCTTAGCATATACAGGATCTAGGGCATGTTCAGCATCAATAAACGCTGCATATCCGCCTTCCTTTTGTGCATTTGCTATAGCGTGTAGGGCGAATGTGGTTTTTCCTGATGATTCAGGTCCATATATTTCAATAATTCTTCCTTTAGGATATCCACCTACACCCAAAGCCTTATCTAAAGAAATTGAACCAGTAGGGATAACTTCAACCTTTCTGTCGATGTCGTCGCCAAGTCTCATAACTGAGCCCTTACCGAACTCCTTTTCGATTTGCTTCATTGCTGCCTCAAGGGCTGCTTTTCTGTCTATTTCAGCCATAATAAATATATACCTCCTATATAATATTAGTCAAAAAATGGTATAAATTTGAAAAAATTTTTATTTTTTAAAAAATTTTATTAAATTGACTCAAAAATAACCTTTCTTGCCCTATAAACATATCTAATTCCGGAAATAATTGTAAATAAGATACCTACATACATTAATACTGCACCAATATATCCAAATACTAAAACATTTGTATTTCCAAATTTAAAACTAATTTGCCATAAGAACAAAAATACTAACGCAAACATAGTAACGAATGTCTTAATTTTACCAAACATGTCAGCCGCGATAGTTTCTCCCTTGCCTGCACATATAAATCTAACACCATCTACTATTAAATCTCTAATTAAAATTACTATTAATCCCCAGGCAGGCATAAACCACCAATAATCTGTATGCCACCAGTTAATACCTGAACCATGTACTTGAAGACAGATAATTACCATTGCTGCTGTAACTATCATCTTATCTGCCAAAGGATCTGCAAATTTACCAAATGTTGTAACTAAATTATATTTTCTAGCAATTTTACCATCTAAAAAGTCAGTAAATGACGCAACGGCAAATATTATTAAGTTAATAAAATTAGCCATAGATAAACCACTATTAAACATATAATGACTATTTAAATATGGTATAAAAGCTATTATTACCATTGCTGGTACTAGAATAATTCTTAATAATGTTAATTTATTAGGTAAAGTCATCTTAATTCACATTCTTTCTACTAAATCAATAACACGTTAATTATAACATAATTATTGATTACTTATCAATTGATAATTGATAAACATCTATCGCATTAATTCTTTTTCCAAAATCATTTTTGAAATTCTTATTAACGCTTAAATTATAATCTTTAATTTCTATATTATTAGCACCAAAAATATAAATTCCATCAGCTAATCCTTCTACTAAATACATATCCTTATAAAATGGTCTTAAATCATGATTACCTCTTTCAAAATTAGTCATTCCCTTTAATTCCATATTAATATCTTCGAATTTAATATTAGATATATTATTTTCACCATAAATAAATATTCCATTTTCTGATGTTATATTAATATCTTTAAATAATACATTTTTGATATAGCCTGTCTTTATTTCTTCTTTTCTTCTTACTTGACTTATAAATATAGGCTCTCCCTTACCCCACCATTCAAGTGGATGAAATCTCTTAGTTTCCATATCGATGTTTTCAAATGAAATATTATAAATATTTCCCATATCCCTAAGCTGAAAAGATATTCCTCTGTTAGTATCTGATATTTTTATATTTCTAACTCTAATATCATGGATATCACCACATGTTTCACTACCAAATTTAATAGCGGCACTAGTTGTCTTAAATTCACAATTTTCAACTAATATGTTTTCTGTATCTCCATATTCCATATTGTTTTCAGTTGTTTTAAAAACAACACAATCATCTGCAGATTCAATATAACAATTTCTAATAATAATATTTTTTGAATGATCAGGATCTATTCCATCTGTACATGCAAATTTTCTATTATTTTTAATAGAAATACCATCAATTAATCCATTAGAACATCCAATTAAATGAATCGTCCAAAATCCACTTCTTTGAATATTTATTTTATTAAATTCAAATTTATTACATCCCTCTAAATATATTAAAGGAACTCTAGGATAAAATTTACCATCTATATGATGATCATTTTGCTTACCATAAAAGATTTCTTCATTTCCATCAATAATACCACTACCAGTTATTTTTATATTATTTATATTCTTGCCATATATAAAAAACTTAGTAGGTCTTCCATCATACGAACAGTCTTTGTATGTAGGTATAGTAATCTCTTCAAATTCTTTATTATCTAGGCAATTAAAATCTGATAAATTATTTGATGCCTTTAACATAGAATTCTTTTCAAAATGTAGTTCTATATTATCTAAAAGCTTAATCATACCACTAATATAAATCTTATTAGATTTAAATACTAAAGTACCTCCTCCATTAGCATTTAAATACTTAATGGCATCATTAATTCCTTTTGTAGAATTTGAATAATCTTTAATAAAAGAATCAACATCGATTTTCATATAAATAATCTCCTTTAATATTTTTAATTTTTTACTTGCACTTAAATATATTATTTGTTATAATTGTTGTTGCATGCGATAGCGGAGGTGAAATCATGGCAAACATTAAACAACAAATCAAGCGTATCCGTACAAATGAAAAGGCTAGACAAGCTAACCAATCATTTAAATCATCATTAAAGTCTGCAATTAAGGCTGTATATGCTGCTGTTGAAGCTAAGGACGTAGAAAAGGCTACTACTGCTTTAAATTTAGCTTATAAGAAGTTAGATAAAGCTGAAGCTAAGCACATCGTTCATGAAAATTATGTTGCAAGACATAAAGCTGAATTAGCAAATGCTGTAAATACACTTAAGTAATAAAATAGATTAAAAGAGATTGATTCCAATCTCTTTTTTTATTTTTCTATTACCTCTACTTCTTTAACTTTTCTTGCAGCTTCTCTTTCATGTGCTACTAAACCTAATATAGCTCCAACAAGACCTATTCTCGACATAAATACACCAAATACTATTTTAAATATATACATTCCTTTAGAATTACTATTTAGAGTAGTTAGCAATATTATTCCATAGAATACACATAAGAATGCATAAATAAAAGATGTAATCATAGTAGTTCTATACATACGATAAAAATATAATAATAATTCTTGTAAAAGTCTAGATGGCATCTCTTCTGCCAATGTTTGAAGCAATTCTCTAAATTGATTATAACATACCAAAAGAATTACACCCATTAAAAGATACTCTATACATGCTATAAAGGCTAATATTGCTGCAACTATAGATACAATTTTGCTGGCTTTTCTCATATTATCACCTCAACAAATATAATTCTAACCCTAAATATTGATCTACTTTACCAGATTTGATATTGTAATCTAGATTAATTAATTCATCTAGATTTCTCTTTATTTCTTCTATAGATACCTGTTTAGAGTTTTTAATCATATAATATGCTTTACCATTACTTACATTAAATAAATTAATAATAGATTGTTGATCTGCACCACCCTTAACTAGCACATATACATCATACATCTCTTGGAATTTATTTAATAACATACTAATAATAAATGTAGGTGCTATATTTTCGATTCTAAAATCATTATAAATCTTAAATATAGCCTTTTTATTATTATTTAAAACCATATCAATTAATGAATAAATATTATCATCTAATGGTTGTTTAACCATATTAGTGACATCCATCACTGATATTTTTTTAGTATCTGCCTTAAATGATATTAATATATCTAAATTATTCTTTAGATTAGCCATATTAACTGAATATTTAATCAATTGAACTAATGCTTGTTCATCAATTTCATATTCATTTTTCTTTAAATAATTTTTAGCATATTCATCTAAAGGAATATTTTTAATTCTAATATCAAAATAAATACAATATTTTTTTAATCTTGATATATTATCATCCTTTAAATCTAGCTTATCCATTTCAGTAAATACTACTACATTATTAGAATCCTTATCATTTAATGCCTTTAAAAGCTCAGTAACCTTCTTTTCAGAGGCTGAAGCTATATTATTAGCTGATTTAACAATGATAAATTTTGGATTATCAAATAATGATATAGTAGATACATCATCTATAATGCTATAAATATCATCATCTTCTAGATCATATCTGATAACATCAAAATCTAATTTATAGCTATTATTTATTTCTAGTATTTTGTCATTTAATGCTTCAATATCATCTGAAGAAATAAGATAATTATACATTATTAGCTCCTTTTTATACTCTTAATATAATCAATTAAATCCTTACTAAAATCAGTTTTTCTAGCCATATATCTCCAGTTACCTGTTGGAGTGGCAGGAATATTCATTCTTCCATCAAAATCAGTTAATCCTAAATAATCTTGAAGTGGAACAATTACATATTTAGAATTTTGCTTCATCGCAAATTCTATCATTTTTAAATTAGGCTTATCCTTAAATTTAATGTCACATAGCTTATCTACTATTTTCTTAGCTTCATAGCTTAATTCATAATAGAAAGACATTATAGTTTGATTATCATGTGTTCCAGTATAGAATACATTATTTTCAGGGTATCCCTTCTTTAAAGGCACCTTCTTTAAATCACCTAATTCAAATTGGAATATATTCATTCCAGGATATCCACAATCCTTTAATAGCTTATTAACATCTGGTGTTAAGAAGCCTAAATTTTCGGCGATAATTTCCGCATTAGGGCATTCCTTATTTATTGCCTTAAATAAAGAATATCCAGGTCCCTTAACCCAAACGCCATTTCTCGCATTTGGCATACCATAAGGAATTGAATAATAGCCAGCAAAGCCTCTAAAATGATCTATTCTTAAAATATCAAATAATTTAAAAGAATGTTTAACTCTTTTAATCCACCAAGAATATTTGTCATGCTTCATATATTCCCAGTTGTATAAAGGATTTCCCCATAATTGTCCATCTGAATTAAAATAATCTGGTGGACATCCTGCAACATTTACAGGTGTTAAATTAGGGTTTAATTCAAATTGAGCTGGATTAGACCAAACATCTACTGAATCATATGCACAATATATAGGCATATCTCCTACAATCTTTATATGTTTTTTATTAGCATATTTTTTCAAAGCACACCATTGCTTAAAGGCAATAAATTGAATGAATTTATATTCTAATATTTTATTATAATATTCGCCTTTAACCCAATCTAAAGATGATGGATTTCTATATTTGAAATCATTATACCAATCATACCAAGCTTTTTCTTCTTGTTCATTCTTTAAAACCATATAGATTGCATAATCATCTAACCAATCTTTATTATCATTTGTAAATGCTTCAAATTCATCTTTATATAAATACATTTTTTCAAATGCCTTATGAAGCATTATAAATACATAATTACAAATATTTTCAAATTCACATTTATTAGTATTTCTAACTGGAGGTAAGTCTTCTTTTCCTATTAATCCTTCTTCTAATAACATATCAGGATCAATAAAATAAGGATTTAGGGCAAACGCACTTAAAGCTGAATATGGACTATCTCCATATGATGTAGGACCAAGTGGTAATATTTGCCATAATTTAACGCCTGACTTAGATAAGAAATCAATGAAATCATATGCAGGCTTGCCAAATGTACCACAGCCATATTTTCCAGGCAAGCTAGAAACATGTAATAATATACCTGATTCTTTCATTATTTCTCCTCCTTTATTATTTCTTCTAATAATAATTTATCTTCTTTACTAAATTCATAATTATCCAAAAGCTCTGGTCTCTTTTTATAAGTCTTTCTTAAAGCTTCTTTTTTTCTATATTTTGCAATTTCTTTATGATTTCCTGATAATAATACATCAGGTACCTTCATACCTTCAAAATCAATAGGTCTAGTGTATTGTGGATATTCTAATAGGCCATTAGAAAATGAATCATCTTCATGAGATTCTTCTTTAATCGCATTATCTAATAATCGAATAATAGAATCAGAAATTGCCATGGCAGGAATTTCTCCACCAGTTAAGACAAAATCTCCAATAGATATTTCTTCATCAACAAAAGATCTAATTCTTTCATCAAAACCTTCATAATGACCACAAAGAATAACTATTTCATCATATTCTCTTAATGTATATGCCTTCTTCTGGCTATATCTTTCTCCTTGTGGAGTCATCATAATGATATGAGAATTAGAATTAGTATTAGCTCTTAAGGCTCTAACAACAACATCTACAGCTAATATCATTCCAGCACCACCACCGCATGGTGTATCATCAACATGATGATGCTTTTCAAGTGAATAATCTCTAATATCTATACATTCAATTTCACAAACACCTTTTTCTATTGCCCTTTTAATAATAGATTCATTAATAAATCCTTTAAACATATCAGGGAATAGGGTTAAAATCTTTATTTTCAAAATAATCCCTCTATTTCATTGATTATTATTCTATCTTCTAATACTTCTTTAATGAATTCATTCATAATAATTGGAATTAAAACTCTTTTACCTTTAGGAGTAACAACTACTAAGCATTTATTCTTAGGATATTCTTCAATATCTTTACATGTACCTTTTAATTCACCTTTTTCATTATAAACATCTTTTCCTATTAGTTCATTATAATAATATTGACCTTCAGGTAGCTTTTCTCTATCTAATTCAGAAACACATAAATAGTCACTATGATATTTTTCTATCATATTGATATCATTCATACCCTTAAAGCATAAAAGGTAATATTCGCCAAATTCACGAACATTTTCAAGCTCTACTTCAATATATTCATCATTATGTAGAATATATAATTTATTACCATTAAAAAAACGATCAAAATCAGTCATTGATTGTATTTTCATGTCGCCCTTAATTCCATGGGGCTTTAAAATTTTTCCACATTTAAAATATTTCATAAAACAGACCTCATATTTAATGAAATTATAACATAATTTTAGGCGAAAATAAAAGGATTATGATTAATTCATCATAATCCTCTTAACTACTTTTCTAAAATATCTAAATGAATTCTTTTTGATTCTTTAGAAGCTGCAGCATATAATACTGTTCTTATAGCTTTAGCGGTTTGACCGCCTTTGCCAATAACTCTTCCTAAGTCATTAGGATTAACATAAGCCTTGTAGCTTAAATTATCATCACTAGAAACATTCTCTACTAATACATCATTAGGGTATGCCACTAAAGGAAGAATTAAATTTTTAATTAACTCTTCAAAATTAATCATCGTAGCACCTCCTACTTAGAAATAACTTTATTAGCAATTAAAATATTTTTTACAGTGATAGTAGGTTGAGCACCCTTAGCTAACCATGCTTGAATCTTTTCAGCATCTAATGTTACTGTAGCAGGTTCAGTTGTAGGAATATATGTTCCTAAAATTTCTAAGAATTTACCATCTCTAGGAGATCTAGAGTCAGCTGCAACAATACGATATTTAGGAGCTTTATGAGCACCAAATCTTTGTAATCTAATTTTAACCATTGTGATACACTCCTTTTCTTAATTAATACAAAACAATTATATCATATAAAAATAAGGTGTCAAGTATTTTTTCTTGACATCTTTATAATTCTATTGAAATTGATTTTTTTATATCCTCAAAATCATTTTTTAATATTTCATCAAGCTTTGCTTGAATAGCTAAATATTCTTTTACTTCTTCTTTATTATATAATTCCTTTTTAGCATCTAAATATTTATTTCTTATACCATCCTTATCAGGATAATATTTATTATTTTTAGATTCAAAATATAATTCTTCACATCTTTTAAAACTATTTATTTCTTTCATATATTTATCATCTATTATTTTCTTTAATTCTAATAATCTTTTAAAATCTGATGTATCCTTTAATTCATTAAAATATTTTTCTGAATATTCCATAATTATAACCTCTTTTTTTATTATACAATATTTTTTGCAATAAAGGTATTTATATGCTATAATTCTTGCTGGTGATTATTTATGTATTTAGAGTGCAACATTGTTAAAGAAGGCACTCCTTCTTTAAATGAAAAATGTGAAAAAATAAGACTTCCATTATCAGATGATGAAAAATCTTGTATTAAACAAATGTATGAATATTTAATTATATCTGAAAATGAAGAATTATCTAAAAAATATGGTATTAGACCAGGTGTTGGAATTGCGGCACCTCAGGTTGGTGTAAATAAAAGAATGTTTTGTATGAACGCAACAGATTTCTTAGATGAAAAGAAAACAAAATATATGTATGCGATCATTAATCCACAAATTATTGGAAATACTGAAGAAATGACATACCTACCTGATGGTGAAGGCTGTCTTTCAGTAACAAGAGATACTGAAGGGTTAGTTACACCAAGATATTATGGCATTAAAGCAAAAGCTATAATCTTTGATTATAAAACAGAAAAATGTAAGAATGTAACAATGGAATTATATGGCTATCCTGCCATTGTGTTCCAACATGAATATGACCATTTAGATGGTATATTATATACTTCTAAAATGTATAAGGTTGATGAATTACCTGTTAAGGCTATTCCATTATATACTGTTGAAGAGGATGAAGAAAACGAAGAGGACGAATAATCGTCCTCTTCTTTGTTTATATATTTTTATACAAGTCTCATAACGCTAACAGTGCTAGTAATTTGTTGAATTTTTGGGCTTAGACTATTAGTATAAGCATAATAATCAGAATTATAAGAATTATATGCACTTGTCAAAGAAGATTGGTTACCTGCTTGATTAATTCCTGCTCTTCCTGAAGAGCCACTTGCACCATTAGAACCAGCTTTTCCACTTTCTCCTTTTTTACCATTACTTCCTATAATTCCCTTGCTTCCGCCTTCACCACCAGTTCCACCGGAACCACCTTTACCACATATGCCTCCAGCGCCACCAGTACCAGTTACATTTGGCATATTAGTAGCTCTTGCGCCAATGCCACCATCACCACCAATGCCACCTGTGCCGCCTTTGCCACCATCACCAGGATCTCCAACGCCATTAATCCAACTTGCAGATGTATCAGATGCACCTTTACCACCAGTGCCACCTTTACCACCAGTACCACCAGCTCCACCAGCTCCACCAACAAATTTGCAAGTATTTTTGTCAGCAATTTTAATGCTAAAACCAGCCCAAACTGCTTCAGCGCCGTCACCGCCAGTACCACCTTTACCACCAGCGCCTCCTACGCAACCAGGATCACCTTTTATATGGTTAAAAATATTTCCTCGTGGGCCTTTAGCACCAACACCGCCAGTTTGACCAGTGCCGCCTTTGCCACCAGTTCCTCCAGCTCCACCTATGACTTCAATATAAGAATCAGAATTATAATTTTGAAACTCAACAAAATATTGTACAGCTATTGCTGTCTTTCCGTCATTACCTTTTTCTCCATTGCCTCCCGAATTACCAGTCGCACCTTTATCTGCAACCTCTGAGTGACTTGTTCCAGCAATACCAGTTGAACCAGTTCCACCAGTTAATTTTACTGTGCCTTTATATTCAATATAAATCTTAACAAATGAATCCACTCTTAAAAGTTCACAATCTGTATAACCTTCTGCAGTTATATTCTCGAACCCAACTGTTAAATCATTATTTCTTGACAATACCACAATTTTTAAATTAATCTTGTCGTTATTACCTATAAAAGTTACTTTTTTACATGTACTTGTTATTTTATATTCAAATGATCTATTAATGCATATATCAAATATTTTCAAAATCGAAATATACTTAGGCTTAACATATACAATTACACAATCATCACTAATATTTTCTGTTCCACTATCAACTATAGTCGCTTCAAATCTTGCTTCTAACACTATATCATAATCATAGCAATATGTAGTAGAAAACATTTCGTTCGCTTCTTGAACATACCAACCAATAAATTTATATCCAAATTTTTTTACTTCTGGTAACTTAGAATTATCAATTGACCCATTTTCTGTAAAATCAAATATATATGTAAATTTTCCAAATACTTCAGCATCATTCAAAACATAATCTATATTATAAGTAATTGAATCAAATCTTGCATATAAATATACTTGTTTTGTATTAATATTATTCCAAACAAATCTATTTTGATAATCAATTACCATAATTCCGTTTTCGTCATACCAACCAACAAATAAGAAACCTGTTTTTTCTGGTCTTCCAATATCAACTATATCACCATATTCATATATCTTTTGAAGATTATCATCATTAACATTAAAATTAAATTCATACTTTGTTTTCTCATATGTAACTGTAACGTTAATATCTCCAATAGCTAGGACTTGGTCTCCTATTTTATATATATTTTCTTCATTGTCAACTATATTTATTGCATCGTAATGAGGTTTTGAAGGTATGTAATTCAAAATTCTACCAAAAGCAGTTGTTTTTGTTTCAATTAAATTATTTTCATCATAGTAATGTATTCTTATCACTTTACGTAATACTTTATAATCATTATAAGATGCATCTGCTTTGTATAATGAATATGTACTATATGGCACATATAGTTTGACATTTGAATTAAATGAATTTGAACTAATATATGCTGGGATATTAGAAGTAAAATATACTTCCTTTAAACCAACTACATCAGTAAAAGAATAATTAGATATTGTCTCTACAGAATTTGAAATAACAATAATTTCAGCATTTCCATGAATAGCTTCATTTCCAATTGTCTCAATTCCTTCATCAACATAATAAATATTTTCGTCTACATAATCATATAACAATACTTTTCCAATTATAATTTTTGAATCACAATTATTATAGTATGGAGTTCCTAAAAAAGATGTAATATCAGCATTTTTTAGATACATACCACCATTAATTGTTTCTAATCTTGAATCCAAAAATGCATTAGGATAAATGTTTTTTACATTATTTAAATTGACTGTTTTAACATTAGAATTTGAAAATGCATAATAATCTATAGTCTCAATGCTATCAGGTATAGCAATACTACTTGAATTATTATTAACATATGTTAATACTTTTCCATATTCTTTAGTTAAAAAACCATTATTATATTGTAAATAATCAGAACCACTTACTGTTTGTAAATCACAGCCCTTAAATACCGAAATGCCTAAATAGTTTATATTTCCATCAAACGAAATATTTTTTAAATTTGAATTTTCAAATGCTCCATCTTCAATTCGTTTTGTATTATTTGGTATTGTAATACTAGATAATGAAGAATTGGCAAACGCCATCTTTCCAATAGTTTTTAAGGAAGAATTATTAGCAAATGATACTTCTTCTAAATTACTTAGATTAGCAAATGAAGAGCTTCCTATTTCTTCGACAGTTGATGGTATATTGATTCTTTTAATTTCTGATACAGTACTATAATCCATTAAACAATAACTATTTGGATTAAAAGCTGATTCACCAATCTTTTTTACTGGATATACTTTTCCTTCATATGTTATTGATGACGGAATATCTAAAACTCCATCAGTGGCTGTAACGTCACCATAATATCCATTAATAGTTGCTGTATCATCTTCATTTATAGTAAAACTCCATGTCTTATTTCCTTTAGTCTTATTTACAAAATCATTTAACACAACATTTTGTAATTCGCTATCTTCCAATTCCTTCATATGAGTAATATTATTAGGAGAATGTTCTTCTACTGTTATAATTTTATATTTAGAATACATTCCTTTATATGATATATTTTCTCCATTAACTTTTCCTCTTCCCATTTGTGAGTCCAAGTTAACCGCAATATCGCTAGCCCATGTAAAATGTAATTCGTCAAATTCAAACTCCGAATTTATAAAAGATGGTAAATATGCCAACAATCTACCAATTCCTTCTACAAAGGTACAAATATCATTAAATTTCTTAGAATCATTAGCTGATAAATACTTTGGGGTGATTTGCTCTATCACCATTGTCAAATTAATTTTTGATTGTATTTTTGCTACTGCTTCAGCTAAATGAGGAGTAATATTATCATCACAAATAGATGCGCCTACAGCTGTAACTGATATTAAGGCAACCACTCCAAATTTAAGTGTTTCGTATATCCATTCTAATATCTCTAAATCTTCTTTATCACAAAAATCAAAAAATTTTTGCATAAAAGCAGTATCCTCAAGACTAGTTGTTAAAAAATGAATTAAAAATGGTAAATCAGTTGATGCACCTAAAGCAATCAATTTAATACGACTGTAATATTCATTATAATTGTCATTCCATCTTTTTACATAACTACCATAAGCATCCTCATTAGATAAATCCCATTCGCCTCTTTGATCCTCTCCAAAAAATAAACGACCAAAAGCACCATTAAAAATCAATCTATCTAATCCTGATATAGTTGTACCTAAATAAGGTGTTCCAAAACTATACATACTATCAACTAAATCAGGATGATCTAAAGCATATTGCATATTTGTTAAGCCACCACGTGAATGTCCAATCAAATTTACTTTTGGTAATACATTATTATTGTATTGCTTTGCTTCATATAAAACACAAGCCATCATATAATTAAATTGAGTATAAATGTAATCATTATCATAACCTGTTTTATAACCATCAAATAATATAATAATTTGTTTTGAAAAATCAATCTTTGCCTTCTTTTCCTCAAGATTCAAAATATTATAAAAAATCATAGTTTCATTTTCAGGCTTATTAATTTTAAAAACATAAACATTCGCATCTAATATATTAGCTAATTTATCAACCATAGAATTATTTCCAGTCCAGTTAGAAAAATCACCTGTCCATCCATGTGTAAATACTGTTATTTTTGATTCATCATCTACTTCAATGCCTGTTCTTTTATTTAGATTATATCTAGGCTTATTGCATTTAGATTCATCTTTAATTTCTAAAGAATTTAAGTCAATAGCACCATTTCTAGGATTTTTAGAATCATAATTTGTGTTATCATTATAAGAATATTCATAAGTATTTGTCTTATTATATAATTCTGTCGAATTAACTGACATATCCATCTCATCATCTTTGCCAGATGTTTTTCCAATTACAAAACTAACAAAGGCAAAACCTAATACAGATAAAACTAATAATGATAATATAAACTTTTTAAATAATCTCATTTTTATTTTTCTCCCATTTTGCATATATACTAGTTTCATTTAGTATATATACATTCTCCCCATCATATTCCTTGCTAGGAATAATATAATTTTCAAAATCGAATTCATTAATTCCTTCTTTTTCTTTATACCATCCAATAAACTTATATCCATCCCTATATGGATCTGGTGGTATCACATTTACTTTTGTTCCATCACAATCATCACAAAAGAATGTAGAATCAGTATCATCATTCATATAATAAACAACATTAGCTAAATTGTAATTATAAAACTCATCTTCCATTTTTTCTTTATTAATATCAGCAATATAACAATATTGAAAATAACTTTCATTTGTAGATAATAAATCTGTTCCTGTAAAAAAACGTCCGTAAAAAATTAGAAAATTCTTTGAACTGCTTGAGTAAATACCTTCCCCATTTCTTACATTTGATTTGACAATTAAAGAATGAAAATAAATTCTATTATATGTTGCCCCACTAAAATCAGCTGTCCATCGACCGTTTGGACTATCATCGATAATATAATCTTTTAAGTACCCAATTGTTGTAACTTTTTTGCCTTCTATCATTGTTGGTAAAACAATTGTTTCTTTTTTCTTTCCTTCTTTGCTAAAACCTATTAGCATTACTTCTTTTGTTTTAGTATTAATTTTATATTTCCAATCACCATATGTGTGTGTTGCTCCACCATTAGATGTACATGATGACAAAAATATAAAAAGCACAAAAGAAAGAATAATACATATTCTTTTCATTTCAAACTCCCCTCCCTACTATTAAATTTTTGAAATAAAAAATACATTTTTATTATATAATAGTATGATTTTCAAATCAACAACAAAAAACATTAGGATTCACCTAATGTTTTTGTTTTTAATTTGTTGAATTTCTAATTGCGTCTATTGGCTTCTTTCTAGCGATTCTAGATACTGGAAGTGCACTTGCAAGTACTGCAACTAATACACTAATCGCAAGCATTAAGACCACTTGTCTAATACCAACATTTAACAATGTTATTAATAATCCTGTTTCACTCTTTAATGAATTATTAATAATCATACATACAATAAACGCTAAAATTAAAGATATTATAAAATTAATAACTGCGATTATAAATGCTTCATTAAAGAATATCTTAAATATATCAAATCCTCTAGCTCCTATAGCTCTTAAAATGCCTATTTCTCGCTTTTTATAAGAAATTGATATAGATATGAAATTCATTAATAATAATGCAGCAAATACAGCAAAAACAATACCAACATACAAGAATACATTAGCTAAAACCTCAATAACACTATTAACCATAGTAAAATTGGACATAACTGAATTTCTCATTCTATATGCTACATTATTGCCAATAGAGTTTTTACTAATTTTATTATTATAAGTAATTGATACAGCATTTTTAATATCAGATTCACCATTTAATTTATAAATTGCATATCTATATGGCTTATATTGATCTGGATCAACTCTATCCTTCACTTCTTCAAATATAGAATTAGACATTAAATATGTAGTACCCTCAAAATAATCTTTTGCATACAATCCTACAATTTTATAATTAGAATCAATATCTCCATCATATGTATAAATTCTGATATTATCATCATATAAATTAAAGCTCCTACCAAGCTTTTCGATAAAATATTTTGTTTTTTCGAAAGTCAAAGAACTAGAAAAACTACTACCACTCCTAGTATAAAGATATGAGTTTATTGAAAAATCTTCTGATGCCAAACCTCTTTCGTTTAGATATGCCATATAACTATTAACAATATTTTCAACACCATAATCTTTTATAAAATCTCTATATAAAGTATACTCACATGGAAAATCTTCAAGTTCAGTATTTATAAATGTTTCAAATTCTTCTTTCAAACTATTATTATTCTTTATTTCTATATAATAATCTTCTCTTGCCCACGGCTCATTTAGTAAATTAATTGTTAAATCAGATTCAACATAAGAATAAGCGCTTAATAATGACTCCATGGGATAATCATGATTATTACAATATTGATATATATTAGGATATTTTGTTGCATAATTATTTTTATCTTTTACATTTGTATAATAATAATCAAGCAAACCTACTTTGTTATTAGAATATTCAAACCAATCATATGAAGTGTATTCTTCATAAATGTCATTAAAAGAAGAATGTAAAGTTGATGTATCAAAATAGATTTCACTTTCGCGAAGTGAAATAATTACTTCATTATCAGCTAAAGTATTCTTGCATGGATCAAATAATATAACATTTTCATCATTTAAATTTAGTTTGGATAATTTATATGTGCTTCCATTTATAACACCTGAAGGTTGATTATATTCATATTGAAAATATGAATCAACCCAAGTGTTAGATGAATAATTGTCCTTTACGTATCTATTAAAGTATCCTTTATTTAATATACCAACAGCATTAACACCATAGCGAACTGTGTCATTAAATTCACTTTCTAATACCATTGTTCCCAAATCATATTTATTGTTATTGTTTAAGTCACTATATCTTGAAACGTTAAATTGAGTATCTAATATACCAACAATTTTAAATGTTTTTCCACCAAAGTTAATATTCTTATTAATCATATCTGATGGTGAATTAATATTAGAAGTATTACCCGTTGGTGTATCATATGATTCTCTAAATCCAAATTCAACAAATGAATCCGCAATGTATTTAGTAATTACAATCTCATTATCAGCTAACGGAGCACGTCCTTCTAGTGTTCCATATTGAGTTATGTTTGAACTATCCATTTCAACGAATCCTTGAATTTCTGTTGCGTATATCTTATGCTTCATATAACTATAATTTGATGTGTAGAAATAACTAGAAATTGAATTATTAAAATAATTATCAAAAAAATATACAGGCAATACTTCTTTTCCTGTCTTATCAGATAAAAACTTAATATCTTCATCATCCATTCTTGTTGAACTATAATATGAACCAAGGCCTTTTCCTCGTTGTGATTCCTTTTCAAAAGTTGCAACTGTAATATGACTATCTTTCATAGACTTAATAGTATTTCCAACCTTATTATATGATGCCATTGTATCAGCTAATCCAAATAATGCGAACGCAATAGATGATAATAATATTGTCATAAATAATCTAAACTTTTTAGATTTTAGACCACTAGCACCCATTTTAAATGAATCTTTAAATGGTAATTTAGATCTAATTAATTTAAAATCTTTAGGATCATAATCTTTAATATCTAAATCTTCTTTTGTTGTATCCTTAAATGATTCTTTATTACCTTCATCATCTATTTTAGCAAATGCTTTAAACTTTTTATTTGCATCTAGGTCTGTAGATATAATAATATCTTCATCCTTAGAAGATAAGAATTCATTTAATTTATCTAACTTTTCAGCATCTAACTTAGTTCCCTTTTTAATAGTTAATATCTTATCATCAACGATTTCAAAGCCATCACTCTTTTTAGGTTCTGATTTATATTTATAAATATCACTAATGATTTTACCATCAGCTAGCTCTACTACTCTATCTCCATATATTTCAGCAAATTCTCTATCATGTGATACAACTATTACTAATTTTTCTTTAGATAATTTCTTCAATGTATCAAATACTTGCTTACCTGTGTTAGAATCTAGGGCACCTGTAGGCTCATCGGCCATGATTATTTCTGGGTTTTTAACTAGAGCACGGGCAATTGCGACTCTTTGTTTTTGTCCACCTGATAAGGTATTAGGCTTTCTTTTACCAAGACCTTCTAGGTCTACTTGTTTTATTAATTCTTCTATTCTTTCTTTATCAGCCTTTTTACCTTGAAGTTCTAGTGCTAAGCCTATATTCTTTTCTACAGAATATCCATCTAAAACATTATAATCTTGGAATATAAATCCAATAAATGTATTTCTATAAGAATCAAAATCTGCTTGAGAGAAATCTTTAGAAGATTTACCTTTAACCTCAATAACACCTTCATCATATGTATCAAGTCCACCTAATACATTTAATAACGTAGATTTACCTGAACCTGATTTACCTAAAATAAAAACTAAACCTTTTTCTTCAAATTCAATCGATACATCATCTAGGGCATGTACCTCTTGTCCTTTTTTAGGCTTATATGTTTTCTTTAAATTATATGCCTTTAGCATATCTATTCACTCCCCTCTTCTTTTATTTTAATTCATACATTAAAATAGATCCTGCAACAGTGACATTTAAGCTCTCTGTGTTTTCTAAAGGAATATAGATATTCTTTTCTATTACAGAATCAACATCACTTGATATTCCATTTCCTTCATTGCCTAAAACCAAGGCAATCTTTTTATTTTTTTCGCATTCACTAACACTTATACCTTTTTTAACATTTGTTCCATAAACTATATAATCTTTTAGGTTAGGAATAAAAGTAGTTAAATTTGCATTAATGAAATTTAATTTAAATATAGCACCTTGGCTTGATCTTATTACCTTATCATTATATATATCACAACAGCCATTACCTAAAACTATTGTATTAAATCCAAAAGCTTTAGCGCTTCTCATTAAAGAACCTAAATTACCTGGATCTTGAATAGAATCTAATAATAACATCTTATTAGAATAATCTTTTTTATCTATTAGCTTACACACACCAATTTCAGATACTACAGTATCAGTGTGGCATATTTTTTTCATTGCAGATTCGCTAATAATAATATATCCTTCTTTTTCTTCTATTGAATAAGCTTCAATTAATAAATTAGCTTTTCTAGCTTCATCAACTAAATGCTTTCCTTCAACAATAAATTGTTTTAATTCTTTTCTATATTTAGCCATATTTAGCTTAGATAATTCTTTAATTTTAGGATTATTTTCAGATATTATATCCATATTTTTTCCCCTTTTTGTTTAAAAATAAAAGCCAGTGTGTATCTGGCTTTATTTTACCCTATTGAGTCAGTCATTTCAAGTTTAATAAGTCTATTAAGCTCTACTGCATATTCCATAGGAAGCTCTCTAGAGAATGGTTCAATGAATCCCATAACAATCATTTCAGTGGCTTCTGCCTCTGTTAAGCCTCTAGACATTAAATAGAATAATTGATCTTCATTTACCTTAGAAACTGTTGCCTCATGTTCGATATACATATCGCCATTCTTACCACTATTTTCTGGAATAGTATCAGATGTAGATATGTCATCTAATATTAATGTATCGCATTCGACATGGCTTCTAGCACCAACTGCCTTATTAAGGCATGCTACCTTACCACGGTAATTAACTTTTCCTCCACCTCTACAAATAGATTTAGAAATAATTGTAGATGTAGAATTTTTACCAATATGAATCATCTTAGCTCCTGTATCTTGAAGCTGTCCTTCTCCTGCAAAGGCAATTGAAATTGTAGTGCCCTTACTACCTTTACCCTTTAAAATACATGCAGGATATTTCATATTTAGACCAGAACCAACATTACCATCAATCCATTCCATATGACCATTATCATCAACTAATGTTCTCTTTGTTACTAAGTTAACAATGTTATTTGACCAGTTTTGAACTGTTGAATATCTACAGTGAGCATTTTTACCAACAAATATCTCAACTACAGCCGCATGTAATGAATCTTTTGAATATTGTGGTGCTGTACATCCTTCTACATAATGGATATCAGCATCGTCATCAACAATAATTAATGTTCTTTCAAATTGACCCATTCTTTCAGTATTAATTCTAAAATATGATTGAACAGGCTTAGTTAATCTAACACCCTTTGGAACATAAATGAATGAACCACCACTCCATACCGCACTATTTAAGGCAGCATATTTATTATCAGATGGTGGAACTAATGTTCCAATATATTTTTTAACTAATTCAGGATATTTCTTTACTGCGGTATCAGTATCACAGAAAATAACTCCTAAATCTTCTAATTCCTTTAAATTATTATGATAAACTACTTCTGATTCAAATTGAGTAGATGTACCAGCTAGATATTTCGCTTCTGCCTCAGGAATACCTAATTTATTAAATGTATCTCTAATAGCTTCAGGAACCTCATCCCAGCTTTGACCAACGTTTTTAGATGATTTTATATAATAAATATATTCTTGAAAATCAATACCTGAAAGATCTGGTCCCCAGCTTGGATTTTTTAATTCCATAAATGAATCATATGATTTTAATCTAAAATCTCTCATCCAATCTGGTTCATTCTTAGCTTTAGAAATAAATTCAATTACTCCTCTATTTAATCCTTTTCCAGATGAAATAATAGTTTCGGCATCAGTTGTAAATCCATATTTGTAATCTCCAACGATTTCAGATATTTCTTTTTTATTATCTGCCATTTTCTTCCACCTCACTTATCGCCTTTTCAATTGCTTTCCATGAAAGTGTTGCACATTTAATTCTTGCAGGGAAATCCTTAACGCCCATATAAGCGATAGCTTCACCTAATTCTTCCTCATGCTCAGGAGCTTTTCCCATTACAAGCTCATAGAATTCATAAATTAATTCTTTAGCTTTATCTACATCCATACCCTTTAATGTTTCAGACATTACAGAGGCAGATGAACAACAAATTGAACAGCCATGACCATCGTGATGAACTTCTTTAATCTTTCCATCCTCTATAAGGATTTCAACATTCATATCATCACCGCATGATGGATTATTTAAATGTACAAAATGATATTTATCACTACCAACAAGGCCCTTATTCTTTGGATTTTTATAATTGTCCATAATAACAGCTCTGTATAAAGTATTTAAATCCATATAATACCTCCTAGGTATTAAAATCCACCAAAGAAATCCTTTGCTTCTTTTACACCTTTAATAAATTTATCTATATCTTCCTTTGTATTATAAAAATAGAAAGACGCTCTTACAGTACCAATTGTATTTAACCATGTAGTTATTAATTGAGCACAGTGATGTCCAGCTCTAATACAAACATCATGATTATCAAATACAGATGCTGCATCATGTGGATGAACTCCATCTAAATTAAAAGATATAATACCAGTTTCTGCAGTTTCGTTATAAATTTTAACTCCAGGAATCTTTTTTAATTCCTTAACTGCTTCACATTTTAATTCATATTCATATTTAGAAATATTATCAAGACCAATTTTTTCTAAATATTTACAAGCTTTTGCTAAACCAATAGCTCCTGCAATAATTGGAGTACCTGTTTCAAACTTATATGGAGTAGCTTTATATGTTTGAGAGTCTCTTCTAACTGTATCAGCCATATCTCCACCAAATTCAATTGGCTCCATATTATCTAATAATTCCTTTTTGCCATATAAAACACCAATACCTGTAGGTCCACATAGCTTATGACCAGAAAATGATAAGAAATCACAATCTAATTCCTTAACATCAACTTTCATATGTGGAACTGCTTGTGCACCATCTAAAGATACAACAGCACCCTTTTCATGAGCTAGCTTAATTATTTCTCTAATTGGTGTAATATATCCCATTACATTAGAAACATATGTAATAGCTACTACCCTAGTTTTATCAGTTAATACACTTTTGAATGCTTCTACTGTAATTCTTCCTTCAGAATTTAAAGGAATATATTTAATTGTTGCCCCTTTTATTTTAGCAACATTAAACCATGGCATATGGCTAGAATGATGTTCTAGCTCTGATGTAATAATTTCATCGCCAGGCTTTATATTATTTAAACCATAAGATGAGGCAACTAAATTTAAGCTTGCTGAAGAACCTCTAGTAAATACTACCTCTTCAGCTTTAGCATTTATAAAATCAGCAATTTCTTGTCTTGCCTTTTCATACATATCAGTTGCTTCATAAGATAATTTATATACGCCTCTATGAACATTACAGCCATATTTTCTATAATAATTATCAACAGCGTCAATAACACAATCAGGCTTTAATGCCATAGCGCCATTATCTAAATATGCTAAATTGGGATTGTCTCTTAAAACAGGGAAATCATTTCTCAATTTTAAAACATCCATTATTATCACTTCTCAATCATATCGTTAATTCTTTTCATTGTATCATTCTTTAATTCTTCACTTGGAAGTCTATCTACAAATGGTTTAATAATACCACTTAGAATTAAAAAGAATGCTTCATTTTTAGTTAATCCTCTAGACATTAAATAGAATAAATCTTCATCACTCATTTTACCAATAGTTGCTCCATGGCTGGCAAAACAGTCATATTCATCTATTAATAAAATAGGCTTAGCTGTAACAGATGATTCATTATCCATTACAACACCCTTAGATAATTGTCTACAATTAGATTTAGGCATACCCTTTTTGATATATCCTGTAATATCAAAATTGATATTAGCACCATTCATACTAATTCCAATATTAGAAATATCAGAATATGTTTTAGAAACCTCATGGTTTACTCTTTCTAAAACATATTGATCCATATTATCAGCAAATGCTAATAATTTTTTATTAACACTTGAATTTTCACCTAATAAGTTACAAATGAATGATTCATTAGATTTTTTAAGTAATATCTCATTAATAATTAATTCACCATATACATCAAATACTCTCTTTGATGAATTGCTATTTAAAATAGTATATTCAACTGATGAATCTTTTCCACAATTAACATAAACTTCTTTATTAATTGTATTATCAATAATATAGGCTTTAATACCAGCCTTAATATTAATTTTTGAATTATCATTTATTTCATAAACATATTTATCATCATTGATTTGATAAATACCATCATTAGCTTGACCCAAAGCCTTGATGTCTTTAATAATTCTTTCCATAATTATTTTGTGTTAGGGTTATGAGCACATGAGCCAAGAATAGCATGGGTCTTCTTTTCTTCTTCAGTATCAATTGAAATACCTAACTCACGTCTTACCCAATCATAACCTTCATTATCTATCTTTGTAATTAATTCTTTGCCGCCAGTCTTAACAACCTTACCATTAATCATTACATGTACAAAATTAGGTTTAATATAATCTAATAATCTTTGGTAATGTGTTATTAATAAACAACCAAATGAATCATTTACCATATCATAAACATTTTCACCAACAATTTTTAATGCATCAACATCAAGTCCAGAATCAATTTCATCTAAGATACCAAATTTAGGCTTTAGCATTTTCATTTGAAGAATTTCATTTCTCTTCTTTTCCCCTCCTGAAAAGCCTTCATTTAAATATCTATGTGCTAAATCCTCTGGCATCTTTAATTGTTGTGTTGCCTTATCGAATTCTTTAACAAATGTAAATAGTGATGGCGCCTTACCAGATGTAGACTTCATAGCTTGTCTAATGAAATCACTATTAGTAACACCAGGTACCTCCATAGGATATTGATATGCTAGGAAAATACCTAATCTAGCTCTTTCATCAACTGGCTTATCTAAAATAGATACGCCATTTAATAAAATATCACCACTAGTTACTTGATATCTAGGTGAACCCATAATGATAGATGATAAAGTAGATTTACCAGTACCATTAGGACCCATGATAGCGTGAACCTCGCCAGTTCTTATTGTTAAATTAACTCCTTTAAGGATTTCCTTTTCTTCTACTCTCGCGTAAAGATCTTTAATTTCTAAAACATCCATTATTTAGACCTCTTTTCATATTATTTGAGTAATAGAGTAATACATTTTTTATTTTATTACTATATTAACAATCTTCTTTGGAACTACAATTATTTTTACAATTTCTTTTCCATCTGTATAAGCCTTAATCTTTTCAGATGCCAAAGCTTGTTTTTCTACTTCCTTTGCATCTAGGTTTGCATCTAATAATAGCTTATCTCTTAATTTACCATTAACAGATACTGCATATGTTACTTGGTCATCTTTACATTTAGCTTCATCATATGTAGGCCATGATTCATATGCGATTGTACTATTATGTCCTAGAGATTGCCACATTTCTTCACAGATATGTGGGGCAACAGGAGATAATAATTTAATAAATCCTTCAATGAAGCCTAAATAAATCTTATCAGCCTTATATGCTTCATTGATAAATACCATCATTTGGCTTATTGCTGTATTAAATGCTAGAGACTCAAAATCCTCTGTAACCTTTTTAACTGTTTGGTTATAGATCTTTTCTAATGTCTTATCATATTCAGTAGTGAATTTAGATTTGTAATCATTTAAGCATACTAATCTATAAACTCTATCTAAAAATCTTCTAGCACCTTCTACACCTTGATTACTCCAAGGCTTAGATGCCTCAAGTGGTCCCATAAACATTTCATATAAACGAAGTGTATCAGCACCATACTTTTCAACAATATCAGATGGATTAATTACGAATTCAGGGAATCTCTTACCCATCTTAATTCCGTTAGAACCTAAGATCATACCTTGGTGAACTAACTTCTTGAATGGTTCTTTTGTTGGAGCGATACCTTTTTCGTAAAGATATCTATTCCAAATTCTAGAATACATTAAATGTCCAACTGCGTGTTCTGGACCACCAATGTATAAATCAACTGGCATCCAATGCTTTAGCAACTCTTTATTTGCTAATTCATCATTGTTCTTTGAATCAATGTATCTTAAGAAATACCAACTTGATCCTGCAGAGCCTGGCATTGTTGATGTTTCTCTAACACCAACTACACCATTTTTGTTGTAATTCTTCCATTCTTCTGCGTTCTCTAATGGAGCCTTACCATTTCTTCCCTTATAATCATCTAGCTTAGGTAATACTAGGGGAAGTTCTTCATCAGGTAATACATAGATACCATCCTTTGTATGAACAACAGGAACTGGTTCACCCCAATATCTTTGTCTAGCGAAAATCCATTCTCTAAATTTATAATTAACTGTTCTCTTAGCAATTCCCATCTTTTCTAACTTAGATGTGATTGCTTCTTTAGCCTCTTCAACTGTTAAGCCGCTGAATTCTTCTGAATTAATTAGCTTACAGCCTTTTCCTAAATAATCTTGTTTTTCAAATGCACGCTCGGATACATCTCTTCCATCGATTACTTGAATCATAGGAATGTTATGTGCAACTGCGTATTCGAAATCTCTTTGGTCATGTGAAGGAACAGCCATAACTGCGCCTGTACCATAATTAGCTAATACGAAATCACCTAAGAATAAAGGTACTTCTTTACCATTAACAGGGTTGATTGCCTTTAAGCCTTTTAGCTCACAGCCTGTCTTACCCTTATTTAATTCTGTTCTATCTAAATCACTCTTCTTAGCTGTCTCAGCGATATATTCTTTTACTTCAGCTAAATTTGTTACTCTATCTAATAAGCTATTAACGATTTCTCCATCTGGTGCTAATACCATGAATGTAATACCATAGATAGTTTCAATACATGTTGTGAAGATCTTAAATGATCCACCACCAACAATCTTGAATTCAACTTCAACACCAGTTGACTTACCAATCCAGTTTCTTTGCATTTCCTTTGTAGATTCTGGCCAGTCAATTTCATTTAAGCCCTCTAATAGCTTTTCAGCAAATAATGGTTGGTCAATTACCCATTGCTTCATATTCTTTCTAACTACTGGGAAGCCACCTCTTTCACTCTTACCATCGATAACCTCATCGTTTGATAAAACTGTACCTAGCTCCTCACACCAGTTAACAGGCATGTCAATGTATTTTGCATATCCATCCTTGTATAGATTTTTGAAAATCCATTGTGTCCACTTATAATAGCTTGGGTCAGATGTTTGAATACATTTATCCCAATCATAATCAAAACCTAATTCCTTTAATTGCTTAGTGAATGTCTTGATATTTTCATTTGTAAATCCCTCAGGATGGTTACCAGTGTTAATTGCATATTGCTCTGCAGGTAAACCAAATGAATCATATCCCATTGGGTGTAATACATTATATCCTTGCATTCTCTTCATTCTTGAAATTATATCTGTTGCTGTATATCCCTCAGGATGTCCTGCATGAAGACCAACTCCAGATGGATATGGGAACATATCTAATGCATAAAATTTAGGTTTAGAGAAATCCCATACATCAGTTTTGAATGTATGATTATCTTCCCAATATTTTTGCCATTTTGCTTCAATTAGTTTGTGATTGTATTCAGCCATAAATAAATCAACCTCCATAAAAAAATAATACATTATGTATTATATCATAAAGAAATGCAATTTTATAGCAAAAAAATTAATTAATATATTCTCACATAAAAATAAAAACGATAATCGTTAAATTATCGTTAATTTTTCCGTAAAAACCTAACTTTTTTGAGGTTCTTTTTTTAATATTAAAATGCTAAAAATTATTAGATCAACAAGGATTAAGCCGCCCAAAATAGACCAATAAATTATATAATATTCATCATATTTTTTAAGCCATTCTACAGCGTAATACATGATTCCTGCAATGATTAAATATGATGAATGCATAACCGGAATTAGCTTATTAAAAGTATATGTTGTATCAACTAATAAATGGATAATTAATATGATTAAATTACCAATTGAAATACCCATTACAAAGAATAAAGTTGCATAAAAATATGCATTATTAAATTTCCATAAAATACCTAGAGTAATATTAATTCCAACACATATTAATACGAAAATAATACTGATAATTATAAATAATTTTTTCTTCAAAATAACCACCAGCCTATTTCAATAATTCTAATAATTCATCAAAAGCGTAGTTAGTCGCAGCCAATCTAACATTATTTCTTCCAATATTGCCAAAATGCTTTGTTTTGGTAATAACATTACCATTTATATAAAATCCAAAACAAACGGTACCTACAGGTGTTAGTTCGCTTCCTCCAGTAGGTCCTGCAACACCAGTTGTAGTTATTGCAATATTTGCATTAGAATTTTTGGCAGCACCCAAAGCCATTTCTTTAGCTACTTCTTCTGAAACAACTGTGTATTTATCTATTGTTTCTTTCTTTACACCTAAATATTTCATTTTAGCTTCATTTGAATATGTAACAAATGATTCATTTAATACCATAGATGCATTTGCGACATTCACAAGCTTGGCAGAAAGCATTCCTGCAGTTAATGATTCTGCAAATGTAATATGATATTCTTTTTCTATTAAATAATTTACTAATATTTCTTCTTTTTCCATATTTAACACCATTAATTAATTGTTTTATTACTTATATTATAACTACAATAATTTTATTCGCAATAGGGTATGGTTTTAATTTTGCGAAAATATAAAAAAGAAAAATAAAAGAGCCCTTTTAATGGGCTCTTAAATAATTAGAATCCGAAATATTTCTTTGCGTTGTTATAGCAAATATCTTCAACAATCTTACCTAAAGTTTCGATTTCAGATGCAGGATATTGACCTGATTCAACTAAGTTACCGAACTTTTCACATAAGATTCTTCTATAATATTCATGACGAGGATATGCTAAGAAAGAACGAGAGTCTGTTAACATACCTACTGCTTCAGAAATTAATGCTACTTGCATCATTGTTTCCATATTTTGCTTCATACCATCTTGTTGATCTAGGAACCACCAAGCTGTACCATTTTGTACTCTGTTTTGTACGCCTTCCTTTTGGAAGCATCCAGCTAATACCATTAATGCATAGTTATCACGTGGATTTAAGCAATATAAAATAGTTTTTGGTAATGAATCAGCTTCATCTAATTCACCTAATAATTGAGATAATTTAGACATATATACTTGGTCTTCGATTGCATCGTAACCAGTATCTGGTCCAATCTTCTTTAACATTGACTTAGAGTTGTTTCTTAAAGCTCCAATGTGATATTGTTGAACCCAACCACGCTTATAATATTCTTTACCTAAGAATACTAATACATAGCCTTTATATTGATCTTGTTCAAAGTCAGAAACCTTTTCACCCTTCATACCCTTTAAGAATACCTTATTAGCTTCTTCATAAGTTGCAGGAGCATAGTGTAATACGTCTAGAGCATGGTCAGCTAAACGAGAACCCATTTCATGGAAGAAATCAATTCTTTCAGATAATGCCTTCTCTAAATCCTTTAATGATTTAATTTCATAGCCAACAACCTTAGCTAATTGGTTAACCCAATCCTTGAACCATGATAATTCAACATTAATTGCCTTATCAGGACGGAATGCTGGTCTAACTTTTACCTTTAATGTCTCATCAGCATTCATTTGCTTATGCCAATGTAAGTCATCAACTGGATCGTCAGTTGTACAAACTGTATCTACATTGAACTTATATAACATTTCTCTTGCAGATAATGTTTTTAATTTTTCATTTGCAGCATCCCAAATCTTCTTTGCATTATCTTTATTAATAATGTCATAGATACCGAAATATCTTCTTAATTCAAGATGACTCCAGTGATATAGTGGGTTTCCTACGAAATATGGCATAGATTCAACGAATTGTGAATATTTTTGATAATCACTTTCATCTAATGACTTTCCTGGAACATTACCAGAAATAGAATCTTCCATATAACCTCTAGCACGTAGAGCTCTCCACTTGTAGTGGTCACCATATCTATCTCCAGCACCTAACCAAGCTTCTGCTAGGTTTCTAAAGTGCTTATCTTCTGCGATTTCTTTTGGTTGTAAATGGCAGTGGTAATCAATGATAGGCATCTTTTCAGCATGCTCATGATATAGCTTCTTAGCTGTTTCAGTAGTTAACAAGAAATCCTTGTCCATAAATTCTTTCATAATTCAAATTCTCCTTATTATTTATTATAGAATTACGCCATCTTTGAAAATTGAAATTTCTCTAAAGTCGTTAATTTCATTCTTAGCTTGCTTCTTTCCTGATGCAACGTCACAAATTAAATCAATGAATTTCTCTAATAATTCATCCATTGTATATTTATCAACTAAATCACCAGCATTGAAGTCGATCCAATTATCCTTCTTAGTTGCTAAAGCAGTATTTGTAGCAATCTTTAATGTTGGAACGAATCCTCCAAATGGTGTACCACGACCTGTAGTAAATAATACCATTTGGCAACCAGCTGCAGCAATTGTTGTTACAGCACATAAATCGTTACCTGGTGTAGAAACTAAGTTTAAGCCCTTAGCTTTAATTCTTCCACCCATATCGATTACACCATTAACCTTAGATGAACCACCCTTTTGAACACATCCTAAAGACTTATCTTCTAATGTAGTGATTCCTCCAGCCTTGTTTCCTGGAGATGGGTTATCATAAATAACTTGGTTATGGTTTTTGAAATATTTCTTGAAGTCATTGATTAAATCAACGATTTCTTCAAATGTCTTTTTATCTTTAGCACGAGCCATTAATAATTGCTCTGCACCAAACATTTCAGGTACTTCACCTAAAACTGTTGTTGCATCATTTAATGATAAGAAATCAGATAATCTACCTAATAAAGGATTTGCAGTAATTCCTGACATACCATCAGAACCACCACACTTAAGACCAATTCTTAAAACTGATAGAGGTTTAGTAACTCTCTTATCATCCTTCATCTTATTGTATAATTCATCAAGTAATTTTACGCCTTCAACAACTTCGTCCTCAACTTCTTGTGAAACTAAGAATCTAGTTCTATCCTTATCATAATCACCTAATGTATCTTTGAATACATCACAACGGTTTTCTTCACATCCTAAGCTTAGTACTAATACACCACCAGCGTTTGGATGCTTTGTGATATCTTGTAAGATTTTCTTGGTGAATTCAAGATCTCCACCCATTTGTGAACATCCAAAAGGATGTTGGAATGTATAAACACCATCAATTTTTGACATATCATGTGTTTTCTTGAATTCTTCAACAATCTTATCTGCCATACCAGATACGCAGCCTACAGTTTGAATAATCCATAATTCATTTCTTATACCATATTCACCTGTAGATCTTTCGTAAACATCAACAGTACGATCACTCTTATATCCTAATACCTTTGGATAATTAGGGTTGTATGTATATGTAATTACATCATCTAGATTTGTAGCTACATTGTGTGTATGTACGTGCATACCAGCCTTAATATCTTCAGTTGCATGACCAATAGGGAAGCCATATTTAATGACATTTTCACCCTTCTTAATATCCTTTAATGCAACCTTATGGGCTGGTGGAATATCCATTAATAATGTAACACCTGCAACCTTTTCGCCTTTTTTGAAAGGTCTAAGTACTACGGCAACATTATCGATTTCGTGAATTATAATAAATTCTTGCATAAAATCACCCTTTTTAATTTATTTTTTCTAATGTTAATTTTTTAATTACTTAATGATAGCCTTAATTGCATCTCTCATTGACATTGTTTGTTGAGCATATAATGCTTCAGTAACAAAATCAGTTACACCTGCAATCTTGTTTAAATCTTGTCCCCAATGATCAGCCATGCCTAAAGTTGCTACAACAATCTTCTTAGCACCAGCTTTTGTTCCATCATAAGAAGCCCATTGATTCTTGAAGAATTCGATGAACTTAGGATCATCATTTAAAGCGATAGGAGCGTTATTATCAATAGTTCTGACACCCTTATAGAAAGAGATTAATGCAGCTAAGCTGAATAAACCATGTTGAGGTAATTTACCTGTTCTTTCAATATATTGTAATACTGTAGGTAAATCTCTTTCTTTGAACTTAGTTACAGAGTTTAATGCGATTGACATTAATTCGTGACGAACATATGGATTCATATATCTTTCTAATACAGAATTAGAATATGCAACCATTTGATCATGTGGAATATCAATTGTAGGGATTACTTCATCAAAAATGAAGTCCTTAACATATTTTCCAAGTTCAGCATCTTCAATTGTCTCTCTAACTGTATCGATACCAGCTAAATAAGAAACTGGAACTAATGCAGTATGAGAACCATTTAAAATCTTAACCTTTCTTTGCTTATAAGGAACAATTGAATCAACGAATAATACATTTAAACCTGCCTTTTCAGTAGGTAATGCTTTCTTTAATTCTTCAAGGTTAGCCTTAGCTTCAGCTGCAGAATCAACAGATTGAGCATCAATACACCATAAGTGGAAAATTTCACCAACAACCATATTTTGATCTTGGTAACCTAAAGCTAATTGGAATGCTTCTGCATCATTTCTAGGGTAACCTGGAACGATTCTATCTACTAATGTATTGTAGAATTTGTTTTCAGTTTCAATCCACTTAATGAATTTAGCATCTAAATTGTTATGCTTAGCAAGCTTAACTAATACTTCCTTTAAAGTAGCACCATTGTGATCAATTAATTCACATGGAATGATATATAAACCCTTCTTACCAGCTTCATATCTCTTCTTTAAGAATGCTAAAAGCTTTCCTGGATATGAGTTTGGACACTTAGAAAAATCAGTGTCATTAGGATCAAAGGCAATACCAGCCTCTGTAGTATTTGAAATAATGAATTGTAAATCATCAGATAAAGCATAGTTTAGATACTTATCATATTCCTCAAATGGATTTAGGGCATCTTGAACACATTTAATTACTTCATTAATTCTTTGAGCCTTACCATCTTGTAAGCCTTGTAAATATAAAGTATATAAGCCATCTGCTTCATTTAATTCCTTTACACGACCAAAGGGCATTGGTTGTACAACTACAACACCTGCATCAAAATTAGTCTTCTTATTTGTTGAGTTGATAATCCAATCGATGAATGCACGTAAGAAGTTTCCTTCACCAAATTGCATTATTTTAATTTTTTTAGGTTCTTTCTTGTTTACCTCATTAATCTTAGGTAATTCATTAACATTAGCCATTTTTTCATCCTCCAATTTTACGCATCAAAAGTGCGTTATGACATAGTTTAATTCTAACACTTTAATATTTAATAGTCAATTATTTAAATAATTCATTATTTAGTATGTTATACTTTTTCCTCTTTTATTTCCTTTTTATACCCAATAAGCCTTCTCCATCTACCAAATTTATACGCAAATATAGAAATTAACATACCAACAAGCCAGCCTATTGGCCATGATAAAAATATACCTATAAGCTTTAAATCATCTGGTAAAAGATATCCAAATAGATATGACAAGCCAATTCTAATTATTAAATCAGCGAATGTCGCAGTCATAAAGCTTTTCATATCTCCGGAGCCCTTTAATACTCCATCGCATGGTATTTTAATACATAAAAATAAATAGAACGGGGCAACACAATATATAAATTTCTTACCGACATCAACTACTTCTCTGTTAGTATTTTCATTACCAAATATATTTAATAACGGACCAGGAATCGATAAGAAAACAATTGTTGTAATTAATGTTATAATTCCACAGATTGAAAGACCTGCTAAAAAGCCTTTAGAAATTCTATCATATTTAGCCGCACCAGCGTTTGTAGATGTATATGTGGATATCGCGTTTGACATTACAGTATAAATATTTACAATAACATAAACTATTTTATATGCTGCACCATATCCAGCAGTAACTGATGGTCCAAATGAATTAATTAAAGACTGAATTATTACACCACCAACTGATATAATTGAACCTTGAATAATTGATGGGATTGAGATAGATAATATGATTTTTAGTATCTTAAAATCAAATATTTTTCCATTAGTTTCTAATATTTTTTTCGAATAAAATAATAAGATAATTAATGATATTGTTGAGGCAATTGCTTGAGATATAAATGTCGCAATTGCGATACCTGAAATACCCATATTTAATTTAACAAATACGATATCTAAAACCAAGTTCAAAACAATTGAAAATATCAATAAATATAAAGGTATTTTTGAATTTCCGAGGCTCTGAAATAAAGATGTTACAACATTATATATAAATAAAAATAATATGCCACATGTATAAAATAATAAATATGTAAATGAATCATCATAATATGGTTGATTATTAATGTTTAATAAGGCTAAAATAGGCTTCAATAGTCCAAGTCCTATACCACATAAAACCAATGCGATAATAGCTATAGTAACTAAAGATGTATTTATAGCAGTTTTAGCATTTTGATAATTCTTTTCACCTATATATCTTGCAGTTATAATATTAGCTCCAACCCCAAAACCTACCGCGATTGCTAAATAAAAAACTGTCACAGGATATGTTGAAGAAACTGCAGATAAAGCATTATCTGAAATAAGACGCCCAGCAATTAAACTGTCACAAATATTATAAAATTGTTGAAGTGTAACAGCTAATATCATCGGAAGTGAAAATAAAAGTAAAGTTTTAAAAGGATTTCCGCTTGTTAGCTTATTTTTCTTATCCATTTTATCACCATTATTTTTATACTACCACTACTATTAATTTTCAATGATAAAACGCTCTCTTAAAATCGAGTAGAGTAGGAAAATAATTATTTCTAACTATCTTCCATCCCCTCTCACACCACACCATCGTGCCGTTCGGCAATGGGCGGTTTGAAACTTGCATATTCTTTCTTTATTGCTAACAAAGTATCATTGAATTCACATTACACTTTACTGCCTTTTCATATCATATACGTTTCTATTACTTGGGCTCATCACACATATCAAAGAGATTTGTTTGCTTCTTTATATGCAGTTTCATTCAGTCCTTCGGCATTTCTACCTACTATGACCTCTGCTGACTCCTTGTGACAAACTTTTTAACCAAGTTTTCTATAGTTGTTTTAAAACGTCTAGGCTTCACTTGTTCACAAGGTCTCACGGGATAAGCCATAAATCTTTCCTAGTTTACCCACTTGATTTACCGATTAGGGTTACGATTGCCTTTTGGACTTTGTTGTGTCTTGTCAACTTGTCCGCCTAATGGGCCTCATTATCAAGTTTCTGTTCGTTGGGCCACTATTTCGCTATTGCTTCTTTTCACACTCCGTCACCGGTTTATGCTTTGCAAGTCGCTATCGAGTTCACTGGCAACTATGCCTCTTGGGACTTTCACCCTAGATTTATAACATGCC
>JAFRXJ010000019.1 GCA_017441525.1 Acholeplasmatales bacterium
AAGCTGTAAGGAGGGAAAAAATAGTCTACAGTGTTATCAAAATAATGTTAACATATATTCAATATTTATTGGATATTAAATAGATGTTTATGTATTAACATCATTAAATAATTAATACAATTTATATTATACGAGGAGGGCCTATGAGAATATTATATTTTGGTGATATTGTTGGTGAAAATACTATTAAAGTATTCCAAAAACACCTAGAAGAAATTAAAAAAGAATATAAAATTAATATTGCCTTATGTAATGCTGAAAATGTTACTAATGGAAAAGGGTTAAGCTTTAAGCATTATAAAGCATTGAAATCATTAGGCTTTTCAGGTATGTCAATGGGAAATCATACATTCTCTAAAAAAGAGATTAAAGAATACATTGACGAGGCAACTGTTGTTAGACCTGCCAATTTAAATACTGAATATGGTAAAGATGTTTTATATATCAAATATAATGATAAGACAATCGCCTTAGTTAATATGCTAGGTAGAGTATATTCAAATACTCCACTAGACTGTCCATTTAAAACAATGGATAAATTATTAAATAATATTAAGGCTGATTATATTATTGTTGATTTTCATGCTGACGCAACTTCAGAGAAGAAAGCCTTCTTTTATGATTTCTCTGGTAAGGTATCAGCTGTATTAGGAAGTCATACTCATATACAAACATCAGATGAAGAAGTATATAATAACACATGTTATATAACTGATATGGGAATGTGTGGTCCTAAAAAGTCAGTTATAGGCGATGATGTGGAATCTATCATAAAAAGATTTAGAACTGGTATTTTTGATCCATTAGTTGTATCAAATGATGATAATTTTATAATTAATGGTGTTGTCTTAGATTTAAATGATAATGAAAATAAAATTATAAGATTTACTAAATTTTATAAATTAGAAGATTAATTGGTGAAATTATGAAAAATAAGATTAATATAAGCTTACCTTCATTAAAGGAAGCAAAATTAAGAAGAAATGTTGATGTATCTACAATTAGATATATTATGAATGATAAATATGATAATTTAGGTAAGGGAAAGACTTATTATATCTTCACTTATGGTTGTCAAGGAAATGAAGCAGATAGTGAAGTTATGGCAGGTATCTTAGAATCAATGGGATATGTTAAGTCAACTGACCCTATGAATTCAGATTTAGTATTATTAAATACATGTTGTATTAGAGAAAATGCTGAACAAAGAATTTGGGGAGTTCTTGGTCAACTTAAGGGTAGAAAGAGAGAACACCCAGATATGCTAGTTGGTATTTGTGGGTGTATGCCACAAGAGGAGAAAGCAACTAAAAAGATAATTGAATCTTATGATGTTGATATTATCTTTGGTACTCATAATAGACACCATTTACCTGAATTAATTTTTAAAGCATATGAATCTAAGGCTAAGGTAGTAGAGGTTTTATCAAATGAAGGCTTAATTTTAGAGGATGCCCCTAAAATTAGAGAATCTAAGCATAAGGCTTGGGTAAATATTATGTTTGGTTGTGATGAATTCTGTACATATTGTATAGTTCCATATACAAGAGGTAGAGAAAGATCAAGAGCTAAAGAAGATATCATTAATGAAGTAAAAGACTTAGTAAAGAACGGATATAAAGAAGTTACATTATTAGGTCAAAATGTAAATGCTTATGGTAAAGATTTAGGCCTAGATTATACATTTGGTGATCTATTATATGATCTTGATAAAACAGGTATTGAAAGAATTAGATATACAACATCTCACCCAAGAGATTTAGATGAAAAGACAATGCTTGCGATGAGAGATTGTAAGAGTGTAATGCCACATCTACACCTACCTGTTCAATCTGGTGATGATGATATCTTGAAAATAATGAATAGAAAATATACATATGCTGAATATATGTCTAAAATTAATAGATTAAAGGAGTTAGTTCCTGATATATCTATCACAACAGATATCATTGTAGGTTTCCCTAATGAAACAGAAGAACAGTTCCAAAACACATTAAAGCTTGTTAGAGAAGTTGGCTTTGAGGGTGCATTCACATTCATTTATTCACCAAGAGAAGGCACACCTGCCGCTAAAATGAAAGATAATGTATCATTAGAAGAAAAACATGATAGATTAAATAGATTAATTGAATTAACTAACCAAGGTTATTTAAAAGGCCATCAAAGATTTGTAGGACAAACAGTAGAAGTATTAGTTGATGAAGAATCTAAAAATGGCGATGGAATGATGTGTGGCTATAGTAAGCATCTAAAGCTTACTCATTTTAAATCTAATGATAAATCATTAATTGGTAAAATAGTTAAGGTTAAGGTAACTGAAGCTAAAACATGGTTTATGATAGGTGATTTAGTTGAAGACTAAAAAAGAAATAATTAATTATTTTAATGATTTAGAAGAAGTTAAAAGAATTAAAGAATTAGAGCCATATATCAAAGGTAATAAAGAAATACATGATAAATTTATAGATTTAAAGACTATTCAAAAGAAAATGGTTGCTGCTAAAGAATTTGATCAAGTTAATCAATATAATGAATATTTGAAACAATATAATCAATTAAAATCTGAATTATTTGACTTACCATTTGTTGAAGAATATTTAGAATTAGTTGATTATGTTAATACAATGCTAAAGAATTTAGCAGATGGAATTAATTATTTAATAGATAAGGAAATAAATGGCTAATGCTAACAACAATACTTATAATAATTGGTATAGCAATGGGATTATTTTTCCTTGCCTATGTATTCGTTTTATTAATTGATCACTTTTCTGAAGTAGAAGGATATGAAAATCCCAAAGATCCTTTAAAGATATTAAGAAAGATATTTGGATATGGATTTTTAATCCTATTAGCTATATTTTTCTTAATCAATTTTTTAGGTTGGATAGGGCTTTTAAATTAAAAAATATTTCGAGGATGAAAATTTTTTCATCCTTTTATTTTTTTATGATATAATATTATTATATGGGACACTTAAAAAATCTTAAGAGAGGGGGCTTTTCAATGAGAAAAAGGATATTATTTATTTTATCCATTTTATTTTTCTTATTATTTGCAATACAATTTAATACAAATATTGAAGCTCACTCTTATTTAGCAGATAAGGCCGAAACTCCTGTTAAATTAAATAACACAGGTGCTAGATCTATTTGCCAAACTTATGATGGATATGTATGGATAGGTCAATTTGCTGGCTTAAACAGATATGATTCAAAAGAACTAGTAGCTTTCAATAGTTATACTGACGATAATGGTGAGGTAGTTAATATTGAAAATGTTAGATTATTATCACATTATCAAAGCAAACTATATTTAGTATGTACTGTTGGCTTATTGATGTTTGAAAACAATAAATTTACTAAAATTGATTTAGGTGATGATGTATATATTTATGATATTATCATAAATGATGCCGGATTATTATATATTTCTACATCATCCGGTTTATATACATATGATTCTTTGACCAATGAAAAGAAGGCTGATAGTAAGCATATAGAATCAATATTAGCTGTAATGCCATATAAGAATACAATTTATATTTTAAAGGATAGTAAAGTATATGATTATGACAATAATTGTATTTATGAATCAGTTGCTGATCCAGCATATACAATTTATTCGTTTGAGGATAAGCTAGCAATAGCTACAAATTCAGGAAAAATTTTCTTTTATAATTTAACAAGTAACGAATTATTGTCAAAATCAATTAAATTGAAAGATGTTTCTGGTAATTCTGGAGATATGGTTCATAAATTTGTATATTCTAAAGATGATAAGACATTATTTGCAGCTGCAGAAAAGGGATTATATTCTATTGACGAAAAAACTCTAGAAGCCAGTTATGCAAAGAAACTAGAAAATAATAGTAAGCTAGTAGATATAATGATTGATTACGAAAAGAATTTATGGATAGCATCATATATTTCAGGTGTATCTATTATTTCACAATCATCATTAGTAGATATTTTGTTTGATATTGATACAAAGACTATTCCTGTTGATGATAGATTAGTTTATGCAGTATTAAAATATGGTAATGACCTATATATAGCTACTGGTAGTGGTATTTATGTATATGATGTAGTTAATGAGGTATTAAAAACTGACCACCCATTAATTACTCAAATCAACGCAATACTTGCTATAGATGCAACAAAAGAAGAAACTGCAGATAAGGATATTCCTTATTATGATGTAAGAGATATAGAAGTATTTAAAAATAAAATATATTTTGCAACATGTGGTAGCGGATTATTTGAATATAATCCTGAAACAGAAGCATTTAGAATCTATAGTGGATTAGATATTAATCCGGATGATCCTGATGTTAAAACAACAGGTTATTATGCTGTTGCTCAACGATGCTTAAAGGCATATGATGATTATTTATATATTGGAACTACAACATCATCAATTGTTAGATTTGATGGCACAAATTTCATTTATAATAGAGAAATACCTATAGCTCCTAAAGGTCAAATTCTATATATTGATAGATCCGCCTTTGGTAAAATTACATTTGTAGCCAGTGGTAGTGGTATTTATACAATTAATGATGATTTGGAAACATCATCATGTCATTTGATACATGGAGTTGAAGAATTAACATCTGGTATTTTAAAATTCTATCAGGATGGAGATAATTTCTTCTATAACATTTATGGTCGTTTCTTTGTTATTAACACAAGAAATGGAAATTATAGTGATCCAAAGGAAATAAAGATTCCTTTTGTTAATAGTTCAATCACTGAAATTAATAAAGTTGAAATTAGAGATAATATTGGAAACACTTCGTATAAATATGTTATAGCGAGTGAAAAACAAATCTATATTATTGATGATTTATTAGCAGATGAATTAGTTTATGATTTCTATGATTCATCAAATGGTTTAAAGAGTTCAATCAAGGGTAATTCATCAGGATATTATGATGAAGAGAATATGATATATTATTTCCAAAGCCAAGAAGGAGTATTTACATATGACTTCACTCAAACTGAAGAGGCAAGAGTTCCTCTTAAGGTTGCTGTTAATTCAGTAAATGCTGATGGTAATTCATATTTTGGAAATGATGTTACAGTAAGTAAGAATGCTGAGCGTGTTACATTTAATTTTGCAGCATTTAGCTTTAAGCCAACTAAGGGATATAAAGTATATTACAAATTAGATGGGGCTGATAAAGATTATGTTGAAGCTGATGGCGCTGTAAGTAGTGTCAGCTATACTAACCTAAAAGGTGGTAAATATAAATTTCATATTTATGTTGTTGATGAATTAGGTCAAGAAAGTAATCATATTGAGGTTAATCTTACTAAGACAATGCATTTATATGAATATCCTGCATTCTGGGCTGTAATTATAATCCTTGGTGTAGCGATAATAATAGCATTAAATGTTTACTTTATTAAATATAGAATGGCAAAGATTATTGAAAGAGAAAATGAATACAAGGAAATTACTCTAGAAGCTATCGAAGCAATTGCAAGAACAATCGATGCCAAGGATGCCTACACTAATGGTCACTCTAAGCGAGTAGGCATTTATTCAAGAGAAATAGCTAGAGCGTTAGAATTATCTGAACAAGAGATTGAAAATATTTACTATATTGCCTTATTACACGATATTGGTAAGATTGCAATACCTGAAAATATTTTAAATAAGCCAGGAAGACTAACTGATGAAGAATTTGAAATAATGAAATCTCATACAACTGCCGGAGCTAAGATACTAGAAGGTATTTCTACAATTCCTGATATTGTTGCCGGAGCTAAATATCACCATGAGAAATATGGTGGCGGTGGATATCCAACAGGTATAAAAGGAGAAGAAATTCCATTTATCGCAAGAATTATTTGCTGTGCGGACTGTTATGATGCCATGGCAACAAAGAGAGTTTATAAGGAGCCTTATACAAAAGAAAAGATTATTTCTGAATTTGAAAGATGTAAAGAAATTCAATTTGATCCACATATCGCAGATATCGTAATTAAGCTAATTAAAGAAGATAGATTAAGATATGGTACTGAAGAAAAGAAGAATTATAAGAAGGCAGAAATAATTGATGCGAAAGCTGAAGAAATAAAGAAAGAAGAATAACAAAAAGGGGTGTGATATCATGAATAAGATTATTAAGTCATTAATAATTCTATTATTTGTTGGTATAATCACACCCCTTTTCTTTGTTAATGTAGATGCAGGTTCTGGGTTTGATGAATCTATATTTAATGATGCAAATACTTATAATTTAGGTGTTAGTTTAGAAACTGATCACTTTAAATTTACATTTGATAAGAATAATAAAAATGATAATATAGTAGAAGAAAAGCCATCTGTAACATTTTTTACACATGGCTTATCTGGCAAAGCATCTGATTTATCTAGAAGAACAGGTACTAGCGAGAATATTTTTGGTTATTCTGAATATTCTATATTAACTGCCCTACATAATAAAGTAGATTCAAATATTTATTTATTTTCTTTTACTAAAGAATTTGAATATGAGCTTTATAAAGTTGAAGGTGATACAAATTACACTTTAACTAAAATAAATCATATTACAGATGCCTCAAAACATTCACTTGTATGTTTTAATGGATATAATACAGCAGAATCAAATGATTATATATATTCACAATTTAATATTATGGCATCAGTTGTTTTAAATGATTTAAAGGAATTAAAGGGTGGCATATTACCTAAGGTTAATCTAATAGGTCATTCAAGAGGGGGCTTAACAAATATGCAATATGCCCTAGATCACCCTGATTTAGTTGATTCAATTTATTCATTAAATACTCCATATTTTGGAACAACTATTGCGACAATTGATTTTAATACGATTTATGGTGATGCAATAGTTTATAACGAAGGTATTGAATCTATTCAAGATGTTGATACATATTTGTCATATTACAATAGATGGAATGATAATTATGATACTTTATATAAAGATATTAAATGTCATGCCATTGGAATGTATCAAAATTTAGAATTAGCATTATATCAATTATTTTATTATACAATTTCAACTATTAGCTTTAATGAATTTAGTGATTATTTAATTTATAGTTATTTAGCATGTCTTACAAGAATTTTTCATTATTCACTCCATGTTGTTGAATGGTTTAATGGAATATCAAGATATATGGCAACTGAAGAAGGAAAGAAAGCTTTCGATAAGCTTTATAGTGAATTATATTTTGACGAGACAGGAGAAGTATTAGAATTTGATGGCTTAGTTGACCTATATTCGCAGCTAGCACAAACTGATGATTATTCTTATAAAGGATTTAATAGAGTGTGCTATAAGCTAACAATTGAAGATAATAGAGAATACCCTAATACAGCAAGAGGTGGTATTGCAGTAACACACGCTGCTGCACCTTTTATTAGTGATGCCGTAGAATATATTAAAAACTCTATTGAACTATAAAAAAAATGCAATTTACGAAAATTGCATTTTTCTTTTTTTAATTATTCAGCATCTTTTACTTCAGCATCAACGCTATTTTCTTTCTTTTCTTTAACTGCAACAACTGCTACAGGGAAAGTCACGAAAGTAGCCAATGCAGCGAATACTGCAAATATAATTAATAGGATACCGAAGATAACAAATCTAGCATCCATGCTGATTACTGGATCATTGCCTAACATTAAAGCACCTAAAATAATAGCTACGGCACCAATTACGATTGATACAACACCAGCAATTACAGCAGCTTTAACTTCTTTCTTGATGATACCAAATACAATTGTTAAAATACCATCAACAGCAAGAATTGAACCAGCAACAATTAATACATAAGGAACGAATCCAAGTAAAATGCTGATTAATTCAGCACCTAAATACTTTTCAGCGATGAAAAAGATACCTGCAGCTAAAGTAATTGTCGCAATAGCAGCAATAGCACCAAAACTCTTATCTCCTTTTGAAATAATTGCAGCAACTAGGGCAAGAATAACAACTAATGATGCAACAATAAGTAATGCAACACCAATAGTGATTGAGATTCCTTCATATGCCTTTAATTTGTCTTCACCCTTAACAGCACCGGCAACGATACATAGGATACCAACAATTAGAAGTACTAACGCAGAAACCCACTTGCTAATATTCTTTTTTACAAATTCCATTTTATTCTCCTTCCTGTGATTAAATCACAATTCTTGATTATTATATCACAAAAAAAGGAAATATTAAATTATAATATTTCCCTTTTAAAATATCCTCTTGTTTGTTTTTCTGAATCAAAATATTTCTTATTTAATCCACTAAGCTTTTCCTTATATTGATTTACTATTTTTTTAACTTCATCATAAGATTCATTAGTAAATTGTAATCTAATTCTATTAGAAAGAGGTAGTATTAATTCTAGTTCATCAATTAAATTTAATGGTTTTTCATTGATGATATGTGTTATACAATCATCATCATGATAAATTTCAAATGAAGCTATTTCATCTTTTAACTTATAATTATTATGATTACATTTACCACATTCACCATATCTTCTTAATGGACAATATTTTAATGTCATTAGATTTTGTTTTCCATAGGTGATAATTTCTAAATTAGGATTATCACCATATTTCTTTTTATATTGGCTAACAATATTTTTCATATCCTTATATGATGCTTCATAAGATAATGTTACATATTTAACACCCTGCTTATGTAGTTCATATAATGCTTTACTATTAATTACATTAAATGAATAATCAGATATTAATTCTTTACCATTATATTTATAAATACCACCATAATTACCTATTAATGCATAATCTTCTTCAATATCTTTTAGTTTACCAACATAAGGTGAATAATTTTTATAATAAATAATTTCAATTCCTAAATCTTTTAATGCTTTATATTGTTCCTCTGTTTTACAGAAGGCACATAATTTAGTATCCTCAAATTCATAATTAGTTCTAATTATTTTTTCATTGATATTATTAATTTGTCTATCACGCTGCATATATGAATTTATATTATTAAATAAATCTCTTCTTGCTTCATTAATTCCTGCAATAGTAATGAATATATTATTTGGTAATTTATTATTGATATTCTTTAAATAGAAAGAAGTATCATTTGATTTCTTTAATTGTCTAAATAATGTATCATCATCTATTGGTTTTGATTTAGCTTCTTGAATTAATTGAGTAGAAGAACCAATAAATTCTTTATTATCAATAATTGTTTTAATAATTAATTTATCATTGATTTTTCCATAAATATCTAAAGAAAGTGGTCTTTTATATTTATCATCATATGAAATATCAATAGTAGAATCTATCATTTTATAGATCTTAGAATTATTATTCATATTCTTATAGATATTTAAATAAACATAATTTTTATTTTTCTCATGCTTAATTATTTCATCAACAGTGAAATAATAATCTTCATTACCATTTATTATTTTAATTCTATCATTTATATTTAAAGGCTTAATTAATTCAACCATAGTTAAATCATTCTTTTTACCTTTAATATATCCAATTAATTCGCCTTCGTTATTTCTTTTAGAAATATCTACTATTTTGCCTCTATCTTCATTAAATAAAAACCCTTCAGTATAATTTCTATGGAATATTTTTTCTAATGATTTAGGCTCATATTTATAATCATCAATTTTATGTCTATATTCAGATGTTATTATTTTTACATATTCAGGGTTTTTCATTCTTCCTTCAAGCTTTAAAGAATTAGCCCCTGCATCTATTATCTTTTTAAGATTAGAAGAAGTATTTAAATCTCTCATAGATAAGAAATATCCTTTCTTATCCATAGGAATATCATTTTTAAGTAATGTATATTCTCTTCTACAATTTTGACTACATCTACCCCTATTGCCACTTCTTAGTGTTAATAAAGAAGACATAAGACAGCCACCACTATATGATACACATAGAGCTCCATGGGCAAATATTTCTAATTCTATATTAGTGTTTTTCTTGATTTTTTTTATTTCTTCAATGCTGTTTTCTCTAGCTAATACTAATCTTTTAGCACCAAGATTTTCAAAGAAGTAGGCGTCCTCTAAGCATTTAGCACCTGCTTGAGTAGAGATATGTGCCTCCATACCAGGAAGATTATTGATAACATAAGTAATCAATGAAAAATCTGCAAGAATAAGGCCATCTACACCTAGTTTATATAAATCATTAACAAAGTTAATGCATTCATCAAGCTCGCTTTCCTTAATAATAGTGTTTACAGTAACATAAATTTTTTTATTAAGGCTATGAGCTAATATTAAGATTTCTTTTAATTCATCAAAGCTTAAATTTTTAGCATATGCTCTAGCACCAAATTTTTGTGCTGCAAGATAAATTGCATCACAACCATTATATAAGGCAACCTTCGCACTTTCGAAGTCTCCTGCAGGAGATAATAGCTCTACCATAATATCACCAACGAAATTTTAACACAATTTCACTCAATATTAAAGTGAGTAAAACTTAAATTAATTTAAAAAGTGTGATATAATTACTTTGGTGAATTGTATGAAGCAAAAGAAGGATAGATTCAAAGATTATATTAAGAAATACTTAATTAATAATAATGATGATTTTAGATCATTATTATCTTATAAGAATCTAAAGAAGAACAATCAATCATATAAATATTTAACTAACAAGATATATTCACTTAGATTTATCCTTGATCCTAAGTATGTGGATAAGCTTTTATGTGACCAATTCACTGAAGCATATAGAGTTGAAGATTTTGAAACTTGTTATGATGTTTTAACTTATATCTATAAATATTATTTTTTTGAAATAGATTTAAGATATTCTGATTATCCAGATAAGCTTAATAGAGTATTTATGATTCCTTTTAGAAATAATATGCAAGAATTAATAACTGCGATAATTGTTTTATTAAGAGGAAGTGGAAATCACTTAACTAATATTACTTTAGCAGATATGGAATTAATAACTGGTGCTGAAAAAGTTGATGGATTATTAGAATTTAAAGATAGTGTAGATTATGCTTCTAATTATCCTACATATTATCTTTTAGAACATAAAAATGGAAAATTATATTATGATTACGCAGATGGATATGAATTCTCTCTTGTAGCAAGAAGACCTGTCCCAGTTGATGATTCACTTTGTCAAAGTAATTTATTATTATTAGAGGCAAAAGGCTATGGAATCTATGAAGATAATAGATTAGTTTTAAATGAATATTTAAATCAGCCTAATGCCTATAATAGTTATGAAAGAAAGCTTGTTAAAGATATGATTCCTTTTAATTTTGAAGAAGTTAATGAGGATGATTTAATCTTAAAATTTGAATCTGAGTTTAATAGAATAGGACAAATGTATTCATATGATAATGCAGAATCTGAGGTGCAGTAAAATGAAGAAGAAGTTTATATTCGTTTTTTTGATGCTGGCATTATTGCCTATTTTTGCATCATGTACATATATTAATACTTTGTTAAATTTATCAAAAAGACAAACATATCCTAAAATGCCAATTACTGTTAATTATTATGTAGATGATGAATTATATAAATCAGAAAAAACAGAAAAAAGAGATGATTTTAAATATCCAGATAATCCTTCTAAGGATGGTCTTAATTTTGGCGGTTGGACATATTATGAATCTTATCAAACATTAGAACCAAATGATTTCTTATTTGATGAGACTGAATCAATAGATTTATATGCATATTTTTCAAAGGGTACACATTTTAGTGATAATTTAAGCTATAATGGACCTGAAATATCTAAAGGATGCTTACCATCTTTAGGTTCACCTAAGGTATTAGTAGTGCCAGTTAATTTAGGCGGAAAAAAGACTAATTCTATGCTAAGTGATATTAATGAAGCATTTAATGGTACAGCAGAGTCTACAGGCTATGAATCAGTAAAAAGCTTCTATGAAAAATCTAGTATGGGTAGATTAAATTTAACATTTGATATATTTGATGGTTGGTTTACACCAAGTAAAAACGCATCATATTATGAAAATTATGATCCTACAAAGGATTCATATTATGAATCAGGTGCAGGCTTAATTTTACATGAATTCTTAGAAAAATATGATTCAATGTATGATTTTAGTGATTATGATTATAATAATGATGGTTATATAGATTCTGTTTGGATGGTATATAATGTTAAACCTAGTTACAGTAGCTCTAATACATTTTACTGGGCATATGTAACAACAACATTAAATAGTACTAAAAAATATGATAATAAATTAGCTAAATATTATGGTTTTGCAAGTTATTATTTTATTAAAGAAAAAGAATTGGAAGTAGAACAAGGAAGAAAACTTGAATTATATGATATGTCAGATATTGATATTGATGCTCATACATATATTCATGAAACAGGACATTTATTGGGTCTTGATGATTATTATGATACTGATACATCAAGGGGAAAAAATTCTGGTGGTCTTTATACAGCTGGTATGATGGATTGTAATAGAGGAGACCTAAATTCTATCGATAAAGTACTATTAGGCTGGGCAGATCCTTACGTTGTTTATTCTAATAGTGAAAAAACAGTAACTATTGATGCATTTTCAAGTACTAATGATGTAATAATGTTGGCAAAAACTAAGCCAACATCAATATATGGTGAATATTATTTAATTGAATTATATAATTCAGAAGGCCTTGTGGCATCTGATCACGCAATAGAAGTACCGAATACCCTTCATGGTCAATATAAAGATTATGGACTTAGAATATTACATGTTAATGCGTCATTAACATATGAATATCAAGGTAAAAAATATAGTTATCCAATAGAATTTGCATATAATAATTCAACTACTAATACATTATTTGTTGATACTGTTTTAAATAATAATTATTCAACAGAATATTATTCTGATGTAAAAAAGACAGTATTAAATCTATATGGTTTATATAATGAAGTTAAAGATTATAACATCACATATAATGTTACAAAAACAACAACATTTAATTTAAAATTTAGAATTAATCAAATATCAACTACATCAGCTAATATAACATTTGATATTTAAAAGAGGTTTTTATGAAAATAAGGAGAATTTTATCATTGTTTATGATATCTTTATTATTCTCCCTTTCACTTACATCATGTAGTAGAAAGGAGGATAAGGTATCTTTAAAATTTGAAAAGACAAAATTTGTAAATTATAGCCAGGACTATGAAATGCCATCAGAATATATTAATACATATTTCGTTGATGATAGTGAGATTAGATATGTAGACGCAACTAATTTCTTTAAAGCATTAAAAGGCTTTTATATGACTTCATATTTTAGAGTGTCATCTACATATTTCTCTAAAAATTTATCAATATTTTGTTATGTAAATACTGGAGAAAAGATATTTAAAACAAGTGTAACTTTTGATTGGACTAATGATAAAATAACAGTTTCAGATAGATATTTCTTTAATTTAATTAATATGTCTGTTCAAACAGATTATTCTAGATTAATTTCTGAAAAAGGAGCTACGACAACTAATGAAGATGCTTTAGTATTTAATTTAAGTGATTTTGGATTTAATATGTATTATAAAAATGGAAAATGTTTAGTACCATTTTCTATTATGAATACTATTTTCTGTTCAAATGATTATTATAATATTTATTATGATGGTGAAAAATATTTTGGAGTTACATATGATATTTCATCATATACTAAAGAAAATCAAATACAGTTAAAGACATGTAGTCTAAATAATAAAGCTCAAACACAAGAATTAAGAGAAGAAACATATAATCATTTAAAATTCGTTTTAAATTATTATTATGGTTTAAAAGATTTTAAGAATATAAATAGTATAGAATTAGAACTAGAACCTTATAAGGAAGGTATATTATCATTAGATCCTGAGGTTAATAAACAAACTTATTATAGCTATTTTGTTAATCATTTAGATGAATTACACACAAGAATGGGTGCTTATTCATTCTATTATGATCCAACTGTTATTGCTACACAAGACAACTGGGATTTGGAAAAAACAAGTCCAGCAAGAAAAAAATATAAAGAGGTTGAAGAAGAACTTAAGAGCTTATCAACTGGCATTTATAATGATGAAAATACATATAGAGTAAGTGGTTCAACTTTAGTTATTTATTTAAAATCTTTTGTTACAGGAACAACTGAACAAATTAATAGTACTGATGCATATAAATATGATACATATGAATTTGTTAAATATGCTTTAGATAATGTATCTGGCCAAGGTATCGAAAATGTTGTTCTCGACTTATCACAAAATGGCGGTGGTAATGTTGGCGCATTATTTAGAGTGTTGGGATTCATATCTGATGATTCGATTGAATATTGTTCTCACGATTATTTATTTAATTCAACTTCAAGTTCATTAATTGATATAGATATTGATAATGATGGTAATTTCGAAGATTTAGATGCATATTCAGAGTATAAATGGCATGTTTTATCAAGCTATAATACATTTAGTGCTGCCAATAGCTTTGTTGCAATGTCAAAATCACTTGGTGCTACTATAATTGGTCAAAAGAGTGGTGGTGGAATGTGTTCAGTTCTGCCTATAATATTACCTGACCAAACAACAATTGAGATCAGTTCTCAAAATGCTCAAATGGCTGTTGTTGATGGTGAATATGATTTAATTGAAGGTGGAATAGAACCTGATATTTTAATTGATTATGACAAGTTTTATGATATAGATTATATTAATTCAATTTTAGTTTAGAGGTGAAATAATGGCTGTAAAGCTTTCTGTAATGGTAGAAGGATTGAAATGGGTTTGTGGACATGATACTGTATATGTTAACATCGATGATAATACATTGATTAATGTTGCAGATCCTGTTGTATCTGACCTACCACAAGAACATATTTTAGATGAGTTAGAAGAAAAGAAGGGAACATATATTGAGCTTCCTTCATATAGACAAATTGACACTAAAAAAATAGCTAAAGAATTCGCAGCAAGCTTTGATGATGGTGCAGTTAAATCTCGTCTTGAAAAGGCATTAAATGGACCATTTTGGTATCGCAAGTTTTTAAAACAAATTGAGATATTTGAATATAAAGATAATTGGTATAATTTTAGAACAAAATCTTTAAAACAAATAGCTATTAATTTCTTAAATCTAAAAAGAATTGAATATGAAGATGATATTTCATATTAAAAGGTGCTGAAAAGCACTTTTTTATTTTGTTTAATTATTATATAATTAACTTAAGAAGGTGCTTATTATGAAACTTAATAAATATGAATTACTCAATAGAAGCTATTCATTTGTTTCATTTGAGGATTTGACTTTGACTATCGCAGTACAGAATAAGGAAGATAATACTATCCATTTTATTAGTTTTAACGATGTAAGAAATGTTATTGGTGAAATTAATAAAGAAGATAAAATCATTACAGAAGCAACTATAGATGATGAAGGTAATAAAGTAGTAGAATTCATAGTTGATAACCAGGCAGTTAAACTAGAATATACTAATTATTCAGTTCGCTCAATTAAGGTATTTGAAAATTATATTGCCTTATATGAGGATGAATTAATTGAGATGAGTGATGAATGGGAAAAGGAATTCTCATCTATTGGATATTTAAAGAATGAATCTAAAGATCTAGAAAATCAAAGATTAATTATTGCCCTAGATACTGACACTAATAAGCTTGTTGGATATTTATATGGCCATAAATATAAAACGAGAAATTCATCTGCCACTATACCTGAAAATTCTAAAGTGTTTGAGTTAGAAGAAATCTATGTTAAAAAAGATTATAGGTCTATGGGTATAGGAACTAATATGTTTAAGGCAATAGAAGATAAATTAAAAAATGAAGGAGTAACATATATTACTCTTACTACAAAAACAAAGGATTATAAAAAAATATTCCATTTCTATATTGAAGAAATGGGTATGACATTCTGGCATGCTAGACTATTTAAGGAGCTATAGCGTAATAATAGTATATTATTACATTTATTGATAATCCTTTACATTTCGAAATATATTTGATATAATGATTTTGGCTTTATTTTGGGATTGATTCTTGAAATAAAAGAATTTTATGTAATTAGAGAGGAAAAATATGAAAGATACAGAAATCAAACAACAATTAAAAGACTTCTTTGTTAATGAATTAGGAGTAGATGCTAATGAATTACAATATGACACAATTTTATTCAACGAAGGAATTGGCCTAGATTCAATTGACTCAATTGAATTAGTTTCATTCATTGATGAAACATTCGGTGTTCAAACATCAGGAATTGATAGAGAAAATTTCAAGAACATTGATACATTAGCAGCTTACATCGTTGCTCATATGTAATTATTATGATTGCAAACTTGTATAAGCTTGCAATTATTTTTTATTGATAAAACTTTAGGAGTGATTATTTTATGACAGATATTAAAAATCGTTGCGTTATTACAGGTCTTGGTATGATTAATGCCATTGGTAATAATGTTGAGGAGTGCTTCACAAATGCTAAAAATAGCGTTTCTGGAATTGAAAACACAACATCAGTTGATACAAAGGATTGTTATGCAACTTTAGGTGCTGAGGTTAAACATTTTGATTTAAGCACAATTAAGAATACAGAAAATATGGATAGAGTTTCTAAATTTGCAATTAAGGCAGCATCAGAAGCTATGGCTGATGCAAAATTAGAAAGCTTCAATGACAATCCAAGAGTATCAGTTATTATGGGTTCATGTGTAGGTGGTGCAGTATCTATTGCTCACTATTATGAAAACAATCATGATGCTACAGATATTGAAAAGATGCCTATTTCAAGAATCGCAAATGATGTTGCAGATTATTTCAAGGCTGGTGGTGTTGTAACTAACATCGCAAATGCTTGTGCTGCAGGTACAATTTCAATTGCTTATGCATGCGATTTAATTAGATCAAACAAGGCTGATATCGTATTAGCTGGTGGTACTGATTCATTTGCTTCAGTTCCATATGCTGGATTCTTAGCACTACATGCCTTAGATTCTAATCCATGTTCACCATTCAATCATTGTACTGGTATTACACTTGGTGAAGGTTCAGGTGTAGTAGTAGTTGAATCTTATGAACATGCTATGGCTAGAAAAGCTAAAATCTATTGTGAGGTTTTAGGTTCTGGTGTATCAAGTGATGCACACCATATTACAGCACCAAGAGAAGATGGCGAAGGACAAATGAACGCTATCAACTGGGCAATTAAGACTTCAGGTATCAAGAAATCAGATATTGGATATATTAATGCCCATGGTACAGGTACTGCTAAAAATGATAATGCAGAATTCTTATCACTACATACAATCTTTGATGGTGAGAATAACGATTTATCTGTTTCGTCAACAAAAGCTATGGTTGGTCACTGCTTAGGTGCTGCAGGTGCTATTGAAGCAGTATTCTCAATCAAATGTTTAACTGAAAATGTTATATTACCTACTTTAAGATATACTGATGAAGATTTAGTTAATCTAAAAGAAAAAGCTGGTAATATTGATTTCATTCCAAACAAATCAAGATTTAAAAATCTTGAAACTGTTATGTCAAATTCATTCGCATTTGGTGGAAACAATGCTTCAATTGTTTTCTCTAAGAATGAAGGTGCTGTAGCAGTAAAAACTGATAAGAAGAAAAAGATTGCTATTACAGGTTTAGGTCTTGTTACACCACTTGGTAATGGTATTGAAAATTATATTGAAAAGATAGATACATTCAAACCAGAATCAACTTCAATTTCATCTGTAGTTGAAAGAAAGGATTATGATGAGTTCGGTCTTGGTATGACATTTAGAAAGCATGATAATCTATCTAGACTTCAAGTTGTATCTGGTATGAAAGCATTAAAGGATGCTAATTTTGAAATTAATGATAAGACAGCAACTGAAATTGGTATCGTAGTTGGTACTAGCGAAGGTGCACTTGGAACTTGCTTAAATTTCCAAGAAAATATTACTGAAAAGGGTAACTGCAATGGTTCAGCATTCAATTTCCCTAACACAGTATATAATGCTGCTGGTGGATATTTATCAATCTGCTCAGGAATTAAGGGATATAATGTAACAGTAACAAACGGATCTCAATCAGGTTTAGCATCTGTTGCATACGCTATGGATATCTTAAGAAAGAATACTGAAAAAGCTATTCTTGCTACTGGTAGTGATGAAAATATTGAAATCATTAATACAATTTATTCACAAGAAAATAAAATTGCTAAAACTGTTAATGAAGCATATTCAAATAAAGAAGGCTTCACATTATCTGATGGTTCAGTATCAGTATTATTAGAAGATGCTGATTATGCAGCTTCACATAACGCAACAACTTATGCTCATGTTACAGGCTATGGTATGGCTCATAAGAGTGTAGCATTCAATACAATTAAAGATTCTAATGTAGCTTTAACAGAAGCTATCAATAGTGCTTTAATGGATGCAGATATTAAGGCATCTGATATTGATGCAGTAGTTGGTTTTGCGAATGGTGATAAGACAATTGATGCTGAAGAGACTTTAGGTCTTGAAGGATCATTTGATTTAGCTAAGCTTCCAATTATTAATATCAAGAATAATATTGGTGAAGCAAGAAGTGCAGGTGCTACACTAGGTTTAGTTCATGCTGCATTATTATTATCAAACAAATTACAAAAGACAAGCTGCTATGTAGCTAATAAGAAGACTGAAATTGAAGCTTCTAAGCTAAATAAGATTTTAGTTGTATCTTATGGCTTCGGTGGAAGCTATACAGCTATCGTAGTTGAAAAATAATATTGGAGGAAATTATGAAGGTTGCAATTGTTACAGGTGCTTCAAGAGGAATCGGTAGAGCATGTGCTATTAAATTAGCTCAAGTTGGTTATACTGTAGTTATTAATTATGCTTCAAATGATGCAAAAGCTCAAGAAGTATTAGATTTAATCAAAGCTAACGGCGGAGATGGTATGCTATATAAGGCAAATGTTAGTAATTATGATGAAGTAAAACAAATGGTTAAAACTGTTTTTGATACTTATAAGCAAATTGATTTATTAGTAAATAATGCTGGTATAGTAAGAGATGAACCATTAATTGGTTTAAATAAAGAAAATTTAGATATGTGCTTTGATTTAAATGTAAAAGGATATTTCTATTGTGCTAAAGAAGTAGCTTTAAAAATGGCTAGAAAGAGATCAGGCGTTATTGTAAATATGTCTAGTGTATCTGGTACATATTCACTTCCTGGTCAAACTGTTTATAGTGCTACTAAGGGTGCAGTAAATCAATTTACAAAAACTCTTGCAAAAGAAATGGGTTCTCGTGGACTAAGAGTTAACGCAGTTGCTCCTGGATTTATTGAAACTGATATGATTGAAGCTGTAGATGAAGCAACAATGGCTAAATATTTAGAGGCTATTCCTCTAAGACGTCGTGGAAAAGTTGAAGAAGTTGCAAATCTTGTAGCTTTCTTAGCTTCAGATGATGCTTCATATATTACAGGTCAAATTATTACATTAGATGGAGGTTTATCTCTATAATGCTAAATATTAATGATATTAACAAAAGAATTAAACAACGCCCACCATTCCAAATGATTGAGCGTGTTATAGATTGGACTCCAGGTGAGTCAGCAACAGGTATTAAGAATGTATGTATTAATGAACCATATTTCATGGGTCATTTTCCAGATGCACCTATTATGCCTGGTGTATTAATTATTGAATCTTGTGCTCAACTTTGTTCACTTGTATTCGATACTGAAGGTGGAAACCCTGATATTATTTATGTTTTATTAAAGGTAGATAACTTCAAATTTGTTAAGCCAGTTATTCCTGGAGATCAATTAGTAATAACTGTAACTAAGACAAAGATTATGGGACCTTTAGCTGTATTTGATGCAGTAGTAAAAGTAAATGATGAAATTAGATCTAAGGGTTCAATGACTTTTACAATGGTAGAAAAATCTAAAATTTACGGATAATAATTTAGGATGTGCTTGATATGAAAAAGATTTTAGTTTTAAATGACAGCCCTAAGAAAGGCGCTTCAGCAACATTAAATGTTACTAAAGCCTTTGTAGATGGTATGCTATCAACTAATAAATATGAAACTGAATATGTTAATTTATCTGATTTAAATATCAAGCCATGTACAGGCTGCTTATCATGCTGGGGAAGAACAGAAGGCGAATGTGTTATTAAAAATGATGACATTCTGACAATTAAAGAAAAGATATTAAATGCTGATGTATTCATTGAATCATATCCTTTGTTTTTCTTTGGAATGCCAGGAACTATGAAAGTATTCACTGATAGAATGTTATCAATGATGAAAACTTATAGAGGACAAAAATCACCAGAGAATGGTGAATCATTCCATGGTATTAGAAATGATAAGGTACCAAGCTTTATAGTTATTACATCATGTGCTTATACAGAATTTGGTCCAGTATATGAACCACTTATAAGTCAATATGATTGTATTTGTGGAAAAGGTAATTATACAATGCTTTTTTCACCACAATTAAAGACATTAATAGATTTACAAAACGAATCTAAAATTAATAAATACTTAAAAAAATTTTATGATGCTGGTGTTGAATACGCCAATAATGGTTTTTTATCAGATGAAACATATGAATTATTAAAAAAACCACCTTTTTCTGAAGGTGCATATAAAATTTTCCTTGATAACTTCTGGAGAGAAGAAAAAGAAAAGGGAGGTTGCTAATTATGTTTGAGGAAATCAAAAGATTATTAGTAGAATGCGCTCATGTTGATGATGATGAAGTCACAATGGAGGCAAACCTAAAAAAGGATTTAGGAATCGATAGCTTATACGCTGTTGAATTAACACTTGAGCTTGAAGAACATTACGGTATTACAATCGATTGGGAAGAAATGCAAGAGGTTTATACTGTAGGTGATGTTGTTAGACTAATTGAAGGAAAGGTACGTGGATAATATGGATTTTGATAATTTAAAGAAAGCAATAAAGATTTTTAAAGAATCAGGATTATCTTATATGGAATTTGAACAGGATGGAATGAGAGTAACATTCGATAATAGATGTTTCCCAGCTCCTGCAGCACCAGTTGCGCCACAACAACCTAAATGTGAAGAAGTTAAGCCGGTAGAGTCAGATAATAAGTACTATGTAACTTCACCATTGGTTGGCACTTTCCATCAAGCACAAGCTGAAGGAAATAAGCCTTTTGTTTCAGTTGGTCAAAAAGTTAAAAAAGGCGATAAGCTTTGTATAATTGAAGCAATGAAGGTTATGAATGAAATTACTGCTGATAAGGCAGGAGAAATTACTGAGGTATTAGTAAAAGAAGGTCAAATGGTTGAATTTGGTCAAAAGCTATTTGTAATAGGGGAATAAATATGTTTAAAAAGATTTTAATTGCTAATCGTGGTGAGATTGCTGTAAGAATCATTAGAGCATGTAAAGAAATGGGAATTAAATCTGTTGCAGTATATTCAGAAGCTGATAAAAAAGCATTGCATACTGAGCTTGCATCAGAGACAATTTGCATTGGTAAAGCACCATCTAGCGAATCATATTTAAATATGGAGGCAATTATAAGTGCCGCACTAGTTACAGGATGTGATGCTATACATCCTGGTTTTGGCTTTTTATCTGAAAACCCGCAGTTCGCAAGAATGGTTGAAAAATGTGGATTAACATTCATTGGCCCAAATGCTGATGTAATGGAAAAAATGGGTAATAAAGCTGAAGCTATTCAAACAATGAAGAATGCTGGTGTTCCTATCGTACCAGGCTCATATAGAGCTGTAAGTATGGAAGAAGGGCATAAGATTGCTGATGAAATTGGTTATCCAGTTTTAATTAAGGCTTCTATGGGTGGAGGCGGAAAAGGTATTAAGCGCGTTAATAACACTAATGAGTTTGATATGCTTTATGCTGAAGCTAAGGAAGAAGCATTGAAATTCTTTGCTAATGATGAAATATATGTAGAAAAATTCATTGTTTCACCAAAGCATGTTGAAGTTCAAGTGATGTGTGATAAGTTTGGTAATGTCATTCATTTATTTGAAAGAAATTGCTCAATGCAAAGAAGAAATCAAAAGATGCTAGAAGAAGCACCTTGCCAATCAATAAGTAAAGATTTAAAACAAAAATTATATGATTCTGCAATTAAAGCATGCAAAGCTGTTAATTATGACAGTGTTGGTACAATTGAATTTTTAGTTGATAAGAATGAAAATTATTATTTCATCGAAATGAATACAAGAATTCAAGTTGAACATGCAGTTACAGAAGCTATAACAAATGTTGATATAGTTAAGAATATGATCAAGATAGCTTATGGTTTAAAGCTAGCTTATAAACAAGAAGATATAAAACAATTAGGATATGCATTAGAATGCAGAATCACTGCTGAAGATTTCTTAAATGATTTTAGACCTGCTCCAGGTAAGATCAATTTTATGCATACACCTGGTGGTATGGGTGTAAGAATCGATACTGCAGTATATACAGGATATGAAATATCTCCATATTATGATTCTATGATTCTAAAGATTGTTGTATCAGGACAATCAAGGCTTGAATGTATTAGAAAAATGCGTGCTGCATTAGAAGAATTAATAATTGATGGTGTTAAAACTACAATTGAATTCCATTATGTATTATTACATCATACAACATTCATTTTAGGTAATTATGATACAACATGTGCAGAAACAATTTTAAAGGAGGTATTTGAAAATGCAAAGCGCCTTCGATAAAAGAAAAGAAGAATTAAAAGAATTTAGTGAAGCACTAGAAAAATTAGATATCAGAAAAAAAGATGAAGCTGTAAAAAAAGATGCACCTAATGATTTAATGTGTAAATGCTCTAAATGTGATAAGCTTCTTCTAAAAGAAGAATTATTAAATAATTTAAGTGTTTGTCCATATTGTAATCATCATATTAGATTATCTGCAAAAGATAGATTAAATCAAGTTATGGATGAAGACTATAAATTATTGTTTAATAATTTAGAACAAAAATTCTTAGATTTCCCTGATTATGAATCTAAGCTAAATGAAGCAAAAGAACATACTGGAAATGATGAATCTATTTTATGCGCTGAAGGTAAAATTAATGGTATTAAAGCCTTAGTTGGTGTAATGGATTCATATTTTATGATGGGTTCTATGGGAAGTGTATGTGGCGAAAAGGTTACATTAATGGCTGAATTAGCTATTAAAAAGAATTTACCACTAATCTTATTTACATGTTCTGGTGGAGCTAGAATGCAAGAAGGTATTATATCTTTAATGCAAATGGCAAAAACCTCTCAAGTAATTGGTAAATTAAGAGAAAAAGGCTTATATATCGCAGTGTTAACAGATCCTACAACTGGTGGTGTATCTGCATCATTTGCTGCCCTAGCTGATATTACGTTAGCTGAACCAAATGCCTTAATTGGATTTGCAGGTAAAAGAGTAATTGAAAGAACAATTAAGGAAGTCCTACCTAAGGAATTCCAAACAGCTGAATTTAACCTTGAAAAGGGATATATTGATAAAATTGTTAATAGAAAGGATTTAAAAGAAACTTTAGCATTATTACTAAAGCTTCATAGGTATAATTAAGATGAGTAAGCTTGAAGAAAACCAAATTAAAATCCAAGATCTTGAACAAGAAATCTTATCATTAGATCCTGCAAGCGAGGATTTTAAGAAGAAAACAAAAGAATTAAATAAATTAAAAAAAGAAACATTTACTAACCTAAGTCACTGGGATAGAGTTTTAATTGCTAGATCTGAATCTAGACTTAAAGCACCAGCTTTAGTTAATAAATTATTTGATAATTTTATAGAATTACATGGTGATCAATTATTTGCTGATGACCAATCAATTCTAGCAGGTATTGCCATGCTTGGTGATACGCCTGTAACTGTATTAGCTCAAGCTAAAGGTACTAATTTAAATGAATCTTTAAAAAGAAATTTTGGTATGACTTCACCAGAAGGATTTAGAAAGACATTAAGATTAGCACATGAGGCTGAAAAATTTAATAGACCTATTATAACTATTGTAGATACTTCAGGTGCATATCCTGGAAAGGGTGCAGAAGAAAGAGGACAATCAAGAGCTATTGCTGAAAACTTAATGGAATTTTCTAAATTAAGAGTTCCTGTAATTGCGATAGTTTTGAGTGAAGGTGGTTCTGGTGGAGCACTTGCTTTAACTGTATCAGATTATATTTTCATGTTTGAGAATGCAATCTATTCAGTTTTATCTCCAGAAGGATTCTCATCAATTTTATTTAAGAATACAAAAACTGCAGAAGAATCTGCCGAAATTATGAAATTAACATCACATGATTTATTAGATATGAAAATCATTGATGAAATTGTTAAAGAACCACTTGGTGGAATTAAGGTTCCAACTGATTCATTTCTCAAAGATTTAAAATCTAAATTAATCAAAAAGATTGATGAATTAATGAAAGAATCTAAAGATAACTTAATTGAAAATAGATATAATAAGTTTAGAAAAATAGGCTTATAATTAGGAGTAAAAATATGAAAATAGCTTTTTTATTTGCTGGGCAAGGTGCTCAAGCAGTAGGAATGGGAAAAGATTTTTATGATGAATTTAACCTTGCAAAGGTTATTTATGATTCATATCCTGAAATTAAAGAATTATGCTTTGAAGGACCTGCAGAAATATTAAATCAAACTGCATATGCTCAAAAGGCAATGTTATTAACTTCATATACAATCGCAAAAGTATTAGAATCTAAAGGCATCACACCTGAATATGCATGTGGCTTATCTTTAGGTGAATATAGTGCGCTAGCATTTGCGAATACATGGAAATTAGATGATGCAATTGAAATTATCACAAGCCGTGGTAATATCATGCAAAATGCCTTACCTTTAGGTACATCTAAAATGGCTGCTGTAATTGGTTTAGATAGAGATGTTATTTTAAACACAATTAAAAATGTTAGTGGTGTATGTGAAATAGCAAATTATAACTGTCCTGGTCAAATTGTTATTACAGGTGATAACATAGGTATTGACGAGGCAATGCCACTATTAACAGAAGCAGGTGCTAAAAGAGTTTTAACTTTAAATGTATCAGGTGCTTTCCATTCATCTTTATTAATTCCTGCATCTAAAGAATTAAGAAAGACTTTAGACAAATTTAGCCCAAATAAGCCTGATGTAAAAATAGTATATAATGTATCAGGAAAAGAAGAAGAAAAGCCATTAAATGACATATTAGAGGCTCAAATTTGCCATTCAGTATATTTTGAAGACACTCTAAAATATTTAAAGGACCAAGGAGTAGATACATTTATTGAAATTGGACCTGGAAAAACTTTATCTGGTTTTGTTAGAAAGACATTAACTGATGTAAAATGCTTTGCAGTTACTGATGTTGAATCTTTAAATAAGACATTAGAGGAATTAAAATAATGAATGAAATAAAATATCTTGGGGATATTTTAGATTATCATTTATATCATGTAGAAAGTATTGGTTCAACCAATACTTTTTTAAAAGAAAATTATCAAAAATATCCTGATAAAACAATATTATGGGCTAGCATCCAAACCAATGGAAGAGGAAGATATGATAGAAGATGGCAATCTTCAGATGATTATATATTTTCTATATTATTAAAGGATAATTATAACAATGAAATAATAGCCCCTCTTGCAGTATTAAGAGCTTTAAAATCATTTGATATTGATACAAAGATAAAGTGGCCCAATGATATTTATTATAACAATAAAAAGCTATGTGGTATTTTAATAGAATCTATTTATTCATCTAAATTTATAGCATCTATAATAGGTATTGGTATTAATAAAAAAGATAAATTAGATGTAGATGGAATAGGTATTAATAAAGATATTGATCATAAAGAATTAATATCTAAAATAATAAA
>JAFRXJ010000020.1 GCA_017441525.1 Acholeplasmatales bacterium
ATCTATAACTACTTGTTTTACCTTTTGGTCTTCCCATAATTTCACCTCCTCGATTCTTCCTAGGAAGAAGTATATTAATTATAAAAGAAAAAATGTTAATAAACACTTTTTTTGTGTCTACTAACATTTTATCAATTCAATGGTCGCCCATGATTCTTTTTTTATACTTCTTCATTGAAATATTTATAAATGAATTTTTTAGCATCTTCATTGCCAGCTTCAGCAAGTTTATATGCTAAATCATATGAATAATCTCTATCTTGTTCAATACCAATTCCAGTGTAGTAGCATTGAGCTAATTTGATAGTCGCACTAGGAAGACCTTTATTAGAAGCTTCTTCGTAATATTCAAATGCTTTTTGCTTATCACCTTGAGCACTATAATAATCACCTAAATCATATAGAGCTAGTTCGTCACCTAAATCAGCAGCTTCTTTTAAATTATTTAAGGCAGCATCTGAATTAGCCTTTACACCAAGACCATATTGGTAGCAGTGTGCAATCATGTAATATGCAGGTCCATAATCATTCTTTGCAGCTCTCTTCCACCAGCTGATAGCCTTTGTATAATCTTGACCAATGAAGCCATCATAATATAGTTTAGCTAATAAGAATTGTGCTTCTGTTTGTTCTTTCATTGCAGCCTTTTCATACCATCTAGCTGCAGTTTTATAATCTCTTTCAACACCAGTACCATTGTAATAGCACTTACCGATATTTAATTCACCTAAATCAGAACCCATATCAGCTGCCATTTGGTAGCTTTCGAATGCTTTATTAGAATCAGATTCAACACCAACACCCATTAGATAACAATCACCTAGGCAGTTTAGTGCTTTATCGTTACCCTTCTTAGCACCGATTGAGAACCATCTAAATGCTTCTTGTGGATTTTCATCTACTCCAACTCCACCTCTATAGCACCATGCAACCTCTAGCATAGATTCAGGATTACCATGCTTTGCAGATTGTAAGTACCACTTAAATGCTTCTTCTTTATCAGGTTTAACACCATAACCAAAATAATAATGATCAGCGATTTTCTTTTCTGCTAAAGGATGACCAGCCTCTGCAGCTCTCTTATACCATTTAAATGCTTCATCGTATGATAATTCAACATCATCACCAGCATCAGATAATAAACCTAGCTTATATTCAGCCTCACTAGAGCCTTGAGATGCAGCCTTCTTATAGAAAAGAATAGCTTTCTTTCTATCAACTCTAATACCTGTACCATAGAAATAACAATCAGCTAAATTGTAAGATGCAGCATCTTCACCAAGCTTAGCAGCCATTGCGTAATATTTAAAGGCAGTTGGATAATTTTGTTCAACCTCTTCACCTAAGAAATACATATTAGCTAAATCATTGTATGCCTTAGAATTACCTTTAGTTGCGGCAAGCTTGAATAAATCAAATGCTTTTTTCTTATTTACATCAGTACCTAAGCCGTTATAGTACATATAACCCATATTGTATATAGCATCTGGATCATCAGCAAAATTATTTCTATAAATCTTTAATGCTTGTTGATAATCTTGAGCGTCACCTTGACCATAGAAATAACAATTAGCTAATCTATATAGGGCATCATTATCTCCTAAATCTGCAGGTAGTTTATAATACTTTTCAGCTAAAACATCATCTTTTCTAGTACCAATACCGAAATAATAACATTCAGCTAATGAGAAATATGCATCCTTATTATCATTATCAACAGATTTCTTAAACCATTCAAATGCTTGTTTCTCATCCTTATCAACACCGTTTCCAGTTAAATATAAGTATCCGATATATTCTTGAGCTAAAGGATGATCTTCAGTACGCATAAAAATATCAAATGCTTCCATATATTTTTGTTGATTAAATTTATCTATTGCAGTCTTTAAAAATTCTTCATTAATCTTTGGTTCTCTCTTTAGAGTTATTGCAGATTCTGGAGTCTTCTTTTCGTTTTTCTCTCCACCTTGTAAAATTAATCTAACTTCCTCTAATGCATTTAATTGCTTTTCAGGCATATCAGGATATTCTTCTTTTAGATTAACTTCCTCTTTAACCTCTTCAGCTTGAGGCTCTTCAGGTTTTGCTTCTTCAGCCTTAATTTCTTCTATAACCTCTTTTGCCTTTGGAGCTTCAGGAATGTTTTCTTCATTAGTAGTTGCATTAACACTATCATATGGAAGTAAGCCTAAAGATATAAGCTTATCAGCTAAATTATTAATTACATTTGCATCATATGATATATAATCTTTGCTCATTAATACATCTCTAAAGTCATCTGCTCTAATTAATGCATCATCAGAATATGATTCATCTGCATAAATCTTGTCATATAAATCATCAATGCTTTCATCTAAAATTAGATAAATCATTGGTGTAGATGTTCTATTATATTTTTTAGCAATTTCAAGGTTATTAAAGAATTCATCACTTTTTAAAGTTTGTTCAGATAATGCTACCACTACAGCATCAGCTCTTAAAAGTGCTACTCTAACCTTTTTATCATAATCTCCACCAGGGGTTGTAGTTTTTGTAATAAAACCATTCTTGTTTAATCCACTTTCTACATCCTTTGCTTTATTAATATCAGCATCTAGGAAAGATAAGTAAACAATATTTTTATTCATAAAAATCAGCTCCTTACACTCTAAAAATTATAACATAATTTTAGGCAACAAAAAAGGGAAAATTAATTTTTCCCTTATTTTTATATTATCTTTCGATTACTACATCAACCTTTTTAGCTCTTTTTAATAGATATGGTTCAAATAAAATGTAGTAAACTGGGATTGTTAAGAAGATTATCCATGCTGGATGCCATACACCAAGTGTAAGACCTAAGGAAACATAAATTACACCACAAGCTAATGGATATACTACTCTATAAATATCGGCATTTAGAACAATTGGAACAATAATTATCAAGAAGAATACTGCCCAAGTTGGATGCCAAATTCCCCAAACATAACCTACTGTTAAAAATATAATCAAGCTCACTAATGGAGTTACTGCAATAATTCTATTTTTTAATGTCATTTTCTAAACACTCCTTTCACATATTCCTTTAAGCTATTGTATTCCTCACCATTAATTAAGATATTTCCTGTTATTGAAGATACCTTTAGTTTGGAATCAGTTTTTTTAACACTAATATCGCCTGATATTGTGTCTACAATTAAATTTGTTGAATTAATTGTATCAGCATCTATCTTTCCTGATACAGTTGAAATAGATACTCTTTCACCATAAATTTGATCTAACATTATTTCAGATGATACTGTAGTAAAAGTTACTGATTTAGTATCTAATTTAGATATTTTTAAGACACCAGATGTAGTTGAAATTATTGCTCGATTACATTTTATGTAATCAATATAAATATTTCCTGAGCTTGATGTTATTTCTGCTAAATCGAAAATAATATCAGTTGGAATCTCTACTACTATCTCTCCTGCCTTCTTTCTGTTTAGTGCGAAATATTTAGTTTTTTGAAAATCTACTCTTACACCGCTAGCGTTATCTGTAACGTTATAGTTATCATAATCATCAAAATCAAATTTAATATGAATTTTGTTATCTAAAGATTTTTTTACATGAACAATATCGTTTACTGTATGAATTACTAAATTATAATTCTTTTTAAATTCAAATTCTTTTTTAGTTTCATCAGATGTAAAATTGTCATCTTTATATTCTCTAGCAATATCGCTAGGGTTTCCAAGCTTGCTTTCAATTTCTTCTTCTGAAAGTCCTGATTCTAATCCAAAATCATATCTTTTTTCATATTTCTTTAAGATTTCATCTTTGTTTTTGGCATGAACTGAATCTAGGGCTTTTGATAAATTATTTAAGTAAGTTTCTTTCATTATAAACCTCCTAATAATTTTTCTGCCTCATCAAAGCTTATTTCTCCATTTTTCAACATTTGACCAACTTTTTCTCTAGTTAGAGGTTCATCCTCTACTACTTTATTAATACCAAGTGCTGATATTAATTCATCAATATTTTTCTTTACAGTTGGATAGCTTATATTTAAACATTTTTCAATTGCTTTAATGTTACCTTCACATTTAATAAATACTAATGCGAAATCTAATTGATCTTTAGACAAGTAATCAAATGGTGTTAAACTAAATTCACCACTGATTTCTGTTTCACAGTCATCACATCTTAATGTTTTAACTGTTAATTTTTTATTACAAATAGGGCAATAACCAATAATATTCTTTTTCAAGTTTAACACCTTCTTTCACTTATTATTATATGCCTAAAATTAATTTTGTCAACCCTTATTATTAATTTTCTTAATCTTGTTATTAATTTTCTTAATTTTATTGATAATTTTAACAATTTTAATTAAAAATATTAATTTTGTTATTAAAAAATGAAAAAGGGCTCCCAAAAAGGAGTCCTTCTACTTTTCTATGGTACTAAAATGACTGCATAGATTTGAGTTTCATTACCTGATCTAGATAATGTAATTTGAGTTGCAGTTGAAGTAAGTCTATATCTCATAACTCCATCTGAATCAATTTGATTAGATGAACCATTTATAGATAAGTACTTACCGCCATTTGCAGTTACTATAATAATATATGAATAACTACCTGCTTCAAAATTAAGTGTTACTCTAGTTGCACTTTCCATCTTAACAGCATATTCAAATGTTTGACCATAATATTCTTTTGCCAATAATCCACTCTTAATAGTTCCAGATGTAACTGTACATATATCATCATTAGATGGTATTGCTTTATTTGATGAACCTTTAGTGAATGTAATTAAAGTTGATGCTTCATCAGCAACTTTAAATATTGCCTCATAAGATTTTTCAATTATATCAGCAATTTCATCTGAAGGTATTGTTAATTGAGCATTTAATTGATCAATTATATAAACCTCTTCATAATCCATAATTAGACCATCACCATCAGAATCATAAATATTGACTAATCCCATTAATGATTCTTCTGTTAAATCGATTGTGAATGCATTTGACAATGGACTGTTATCAATCTTAACATTATCAGTCTTAGATATATATTTCATCTTATAGCTACCATAAACTGTTGGATATTCTTCATATTCAACATTCAATGTTTGATGAACATAAACTAATACAACATCATCGAAGCCTGTAGGATCAACACCCCACCAAGTTACAGCTGTATTACTACTCCACCAATAACCTGTATATAATTGGCTAATAGATACATTTAATTTAGTATAAGTAGATACATAATTTGAATTATCAGATGTAATATCAAATACATATGCAGTTGATCTATAATTCTTAAATTCTCCATTAATACTAAATGTTACAGAATCAGAACCAATTATCTTTGTAGAATCTGGTGTTATATTTACTGAATGACTTAAACCATCATATGTTCTACTCATTTTATAATAATTACTTTCAACATATGCAGTTGCAGTATTATCAGTATCAAGAGTTATTGTTAAATCTAATGTAATTGGAGTTATACTTACATAGCATGTCATAGGCTGTGGTGCATTATAGTTAGGTGATGTTGTTGTAAATGTAACTGTACATAATACTTTACCGTCACTAACATTTATAGCGGCACCAGTTGGTTCGTTAGCTACTGGGCTAATACCATCTAAGCCAACAACATATTCAAGATTGCTTGGCTTTTCAACAGTATGTGCCAAACCATCATAAGCGTATGATACATCCGCAAATATGATATCTGTCATATCATAATCGGCACTATTAATTATATATGCTGTAGATATTGTAGAATCACTAATCTTATAGTTAGAATTTCCAATATCTTCAATTGTACAAATATGACTACCAGCATTAATCTTACCTTGGCTTAATGTGATGCTTAATGAATCAGAACCAATTGTTCCATTTACTGTAACTGAAGGAATATGAGTCTTTCCATCATATGTAAAAGTTGTATTAGACCATGATGCATTAAGTTCTCTTGGAAGAATCTTAATTGTAGCCTTCATTGGTTCAGGTAATTGATAAACGCTATTTGGATCAATTGCTGTAAATGTTGCAGTTACTGTAACTGTACCATCGCTAACATTTGTAGCACCACCAGTATAGCTTACAGATAAGCCTTCAGGTAATTGACCAGATATTGTTGGATATTGTAAGCTACCAGTATATACCTTTTCAGCATTTTCAAATTTAACATCACTCATATCATATCCTGTTGATACGATTGAATAAGTTACACCATTATATGACTCAAGTTCATAATTATTAGCATCTTCACCTGTTAAACCTGTGATAGTAACTGTATGTTCACCAACTTCACTTGAAGCACCTGTCATTGCTAATTTACAATCATCACCAGAAACTAAATTATTTAATTGATATTTTGGATAAACAATATTTCCTGTATATTGAACTTCTAGTACAGTCCAAACAATTGAAATAATTCTCTTTTCAATTTCAACATTAACGATTCTATCTGAAATATTATTTTCATAATTAGAATCTGTTACTGTGAATTTAATAGTTATAGGATGAATTCCTACTTCACTAGATAATCCATTATAAGATACTGTAACATATTGTGGAAGTCCAGTAACTTCTGGATATAAAGGTGTTCCATCATAAGTCTTATTAGTTTCAACAAATACAAATCCTGATGTATCAACTGAAGCTTTAACAATTTCATAAGTGCATGTCACTTCACTTGGTAGTGTATAATTAGGATTTGTTAAATTTGAAGCTGATGCTGTATATGTACCAACATTTACACCTTGTGCGTTAACTGTAACACCACATGAATCATTTCCAACTAGGCCAGATAATTCACATTGTGGCTTAATTACTTCACCAGTATATGTAAATGTATCTCCTACCCAATTAAGTGAAACTTCTTTTGGAGTAACAGTTACTGTTGCTGTCATTGGCGTAATTGCTTCATAGTTACGTGATACATTAAATGTTGCTGTAACTAAGCGTGAACCAACATTTACTAAACCATCTGTATAGTTTGCTGTAACAGCAATTCCATCTAAGCCTACTACAGAATCTAATCCATTAACTATTGGTTGATGTAAAATACCATCATAAGTTATTGAGACATTTTCAAATGATAATCCACTTGTATCATATGTTGCTTTCTTAATTTCATAAGTATATTCAACATGTTCACTAATAACATAATTATTATTATCTTGAATATATATTGCATAAACAGTATAAATACCTGCATCAATATTATTTTCACCTGCATTTAATACAACTTCAGGATCATCTCCTGAAACCGCATTTTTAACTCTTGCAGTTGGATAAATAGCTTGTCCATTATATGTAGTATTATTAGGTAGTGTAAATTCAATTTCTGCTTCACGAGATGTTATAGTTACAGTTGCTGTAACAGGAGATGGATAACTATAGCCAGGAACAGTTGTTCCAAATGTTGCAGTAACTTGTGCAGTTCCTACATTAGTAATACCATTACTACTATATACTATTGTTAACCATTCTGGTTGTTCACCATCAATAACTACTGTAGGTCTATGTGCTAAGCCATCATATTCTACAGAAATAGGATTAAATTCAAAACTAAAATTATAATCCTTATCTTTAATAGTGAAATTAGTTGTAGTTAAATTAGAATCACTAGGTAAAATATAATTTGAATTAGATAATCTAATTGCTTCAGCTCCATAAGTATCTGGTGTTATAGCAGCATCAACATCTACTGGAATAACGATAACTGAACATTGATCACCAGGAACTAAATTGCTTAATGTTGCTGAAGGAACATGTTCATTTCCATCATAGTCAAATGTTAATTGACCCCATTGAATTTGGGCAACAATTGGATTAATTACTACTGTTATACTCTTTGATGATGTTTCAGGAGAAACAATTAAGTTATTTGAATTAATAGAGAATGTAGCTGTAACTGTATATGTTCCAGCAGCCTTTCCATAACCACTATATTGAACTATAACACCATCTTGTAAATTACCTGATATTGTTGGATATTTATTAGTTCCATCATATGTATAACTATTATCACCAGTCATATCATTAAATCCTAAACTATCAAGATCTATTTCAATAGCTTCTGGTAAAATTGTATATTCATAATCAGGTTTTCCAACTACTTTTTCAGGAAGTTGATAATTATTTGCATCTTCACCAATAATACTTAAATATTGGATAGTATATGTACCAGCTGCATATGAATCAACTGTCGAATAATCTAAGCTAATATCATCATTTCCAACTTTATTATTATAAATAGGTTCTGGAACTTGAATTGTATTATGTGAATATGTTGTTTCTTTAAATGTCCAACCAATGTCTAAAACGCGTGGTGAAATTGTAACAATAGAATAATACTTAGTAGAAATCACAGTATTCGGATCACTTGAAGTAAATGTGATTTCCACATTATATGTTCCTTCTTTAACTGGTTCAACTGAGTAATTAGCAGTTACACCTGACTTATAAATTTCAACATTAGGTAAATGGATTTCTCCATCATATACTGCATTAACAGTTTCATCATATAAAATATCATTATCATCTAATTGTTGTGTTTGAGCAACGATATTATATTCAACTGAAATCTTTGTAATATCAGTTGATAATTCATAATTCTTATATACATTTGATGTTCCTACAGGCTTTAATTCTGTAATTGTAAATGTATGATTTCCAATAACATTACTTTCACCTTCACCAACACCAGTTATATAATCTTTATCCTCTAATATGACATTAGTTAATGTGAATTCTGGGAACTTAGTATTTCCATCATATTCAAATGTTAATTGGCTTCCCCATTGTACACTAACCACTCTCTTAGTAATAGTTACTTGTGCACTCATAGAATCCGGAATTTCATAATTTTTTGATATAGTATCAAAATTGCATACAACTTCTTTTGTTCCTACATCTTTAATTCCTTCTTCAAATTTAGCTGTTATTTGAATACCATCAACACCTATTGGAAGTGATGAAATGACAACTGATGGTGTATGTGATTTACCATCATATATAAATTCACCATTATTAATTATTACGCCTGACATGTCATATGTTGCCTTTTTAATATTAACAACTAAATTATCACTTCTTATCTCATTAACAATAAAACCATTATTGTAATTTAGCGTAACAATCGCATAATAATTATTAGAATCACTAGCATTCTTTACAGTAAAGCTATTATCTTCAATCTTTAAATTATTATTAGCATCATACCACTTATATGATATTTCAACATTATTAATTAAAGCTTCTGCACTAACAGTAACTATAGATGATTTATTATCAAATGTTTTATCAATATTATCAGATAATGTTATTGTATTATTGATAATCCATTTTGCATATAATGTCACATCTTTATTAATATTTGATGTTGCTTCAAATTGATAATTTTGATCTAAATACCAACCAGCAAAAGTGAAACCATCAATTGAAGGTGTCTTCAAATCAACCTCGTCACCTACAAGATAAATAATTTCAGTTTCGCCATCTAATGTAGCATCATCTAATATCTTATCGAATTTAACAGTAAATTCTTTTAAGAATTTAGCTTTCAAGTTAACATCTGAATCGATATTTTTATCTAATTTTTTATATTCTTTTGTATAATTTCCATATTCATCAGTGTTAAACCAACCTTTGAATTGGTATCCTTCCTTTTCTAGTTCAGGAAGATCAATATCACCTAATTTATCATAATAAGAATCTGGTAAATTATATGTATTCTCGCAATCCGAAAAATCATATGTAATCTTATATACATAGCTATATTTACATAAGATTTTTGTATTAGATGATACATTTAATGGGAAATTAATTTCATCGTTTGAAACATAATATCCATCGTATAAAATACTTCTTCCATCAATTTTTGAAGGAAGAGAAGACTTTTCTGGCTCTGTTAGAGTCTTTTCTTCTTTATAAATATATACTGGAAGTGTAGTTCCGTTATAACATACATAATATTCGTCTTCATTTAATTTTGGAACAAAATAATAATCATATTTTCTATATGTTTCTCTATAACTATCTACTACTTCTCTATTTGTTTCAATATCTATATCTTTTTCTAGATTTTCAACATCAATTTTACATTCATTTGTTTCTAAATAAATATTTTCAATATTAGAATTATTAACTGCATTCATTAATTCAATATTATCAGATTGAATAGTTAATGAAGTTATTTTAGAATCCTTGAATGCATCTTCAGATATATATTTAACATTCTTAGGAATAACTAAATTACCACTTACATTTTTAAGTGCTCCATCAGAAATGGCTACTGTATCTTCTTTTATTTTTACTTTACCAGCACCAGCTAATACATTATTTACAACATAGCCATTATACATTTTGTCATATTGGTAAATAATCTTTCTATTAGTTGTTGATACTAAAATATATAAAATAGTTAAAAACGCAAATCCTGACGCTATTGCTAGTGGTATGCCTTTAACACCAAATGTCTTCTTATCATTTGTAACCTTAGTGTTAAATAACAACATCGCTAGTGCGGCAAGACCTATAAGTCTAGATAGAACACAGGCAATATAGATATTATTTCCTATTGATAAATACATAAAATATGGAATTATTGGTAGGAAACATATAATCATTATTCCAACCTTTGTAACCATACTAGCTCTGGCAAACCTTTTAATAGAAAATATTACTAAAGATCCAATTTGAGCTACCACAAAGATTATTAATAATACTGTTACTGCCGTTGGCATACCAGTAAATATACCCTTAACTAATAAGAATATATCAATTAAGATTAGAAATGCCATTACTAGGGCATTTAAGATATTCATAATCTTAAGGTTTCTAATATGGTTGTTATTAAGTTTTTGTTTACGCTGCTTTATAGAGCTATCTACATTATCATATAACGCCATATATTATCACCTCTTTATCTTAAATACCTTTTCTAAATGCATAAACTTCTTCTTATCATCTGTGATTAAATAATAAGTTGTAAGCTTATTTTTAGATTCAGAATAAATCCAAAGTGCATTCCATTCATCATTTAAATAGAATGATAACTTCTTCTTAAACATATCTTTAGCTTGAATATTCATTCTAGCAAGTACACGTAATTTAGAATCTAATTCCTTTATATCTTTTGCAGGAACAGTCTTTGAACAGTTAATGCATACATGAGTTTTTGAATCAATATGATCTGGACAATAATATCTTCTACATGAAATACATAAATCAGGTAGATGTGTTTTCAAATTCAAGTCAACAAACAATAATGAATCACGCTTATTCTCACAAGATATACATCTATCACTACATTTAATATCTGATAAATCATCTAAGAAATATTTTCTTTGCCCCTTTGAATATAATATTGAAAGTCCATTATTATATTTAGAATTATCTTCTTCATTAGCACAATAATCACAACAAGATACATTTCCATCCTTGTTAACGATTAAATGGGAGTCAGAATACATCTTCCAAACCTCATTTGTCGCACCAAATTGATGATGACATGTAGGACATTCTCTAGAATATTGATTAGATACATAATGCATCTTACCATCATCAACGACATCAGCACCTAAGATATCAGCTGGATTTAGGGCTTTCGCATCACCAATATAATAATAATTTCCAGTAATTTCACCTTTTACTATTTGGCTCTTTAAATAAGTATTATCATCTAAATTACCATCAAAAGGCTCTACTTTATTATTAATTAATTTAACTAATGAATCCTTTAAGAAATAAACATCTTTATAAATATCATCATTAAATCTTTCATTGAAGCCATAAAGCATTACTACACAGCTTTTAATTGTAATTCTAGGTGTTACATTCCCTCTAGTTGGTGCGTCATCAAAGGCTAATATTAATTCTTCATTTTTAACCTTTTCAACAATACCATCTATATCTACTTCAAATGAAATATCTTCTAGATTAGCAGGGTTATATGAAATTTCATATAACAATGGATAATCCTTATAATATGGATTTTTACTTGTTATTTCATATACACATTTCTTTTCTACAATGTGATTACAATAAATAGATAGAGGTGTTACTGTAAATTCAATTTTTGGTTCTAATGATTTTGTTTCATGTAGATTTTCTTCTCTTGATTCAATTAGCTTTGCTAAATTGGTATTTTTATTACCTCTTAAGGTTTCAAAAATATTAAATTTAACCTCAGGAGATGAAATTAGATTTCTAATTCTTAAAAGTGAATCAATATCTTGCGAATCTACTTCTTCATTTATCGCATCATACAAAGGCTCTGCCTCACTTTGACCGATATTATAAAAACCATAAGTTACTTCATTTTTAGATAGATTAATAAAAATATCATCAATAACATTTTCACTAACTGTTTGGTTATTGAAATTATCTTTATAATTAATCATAACCTTAATCTCATTTTGAATAGAATCTGTTTCAGCTTCAGTATCTAGAATATGACTAAATTTAGCTTCATAATAATCTGTTTCTTTAAGAGTTGGATATTTATCAGTTTTAAAGTCTGCCTTTCTAACTAATAAGATATTATATTTAGCCATTATTCTTTTCATTAAAGTATCTACAAATTGAGATGTACGGCTCGCATATTCAATTTTTCTTTTAATATCATGTTTACGCTTATCAAATGTTACTGTATAGATAGTATCATCAAATGATTCACTATTTATTTTAAACATAAAATGATTTTCATTAACAATTGAAATATAATCTTCTAAAGATAAGAAATCTTTTAATTTATTCTCACTACTAATATCAGTGACAATACCTAAAGATATTGCTTCTCTTACTAAATCAATTACTTCAGTAATAGGAAGATTGGATCTTAATTCTTTAATTAGTATTTCATTATCTTTATTTTCTATATCATCAAAATCAAAATGATATTCTAAGTCATTTAGAATAAAAGTGTCATTTTCAATCTTTTCTAATATACCAATTTTAGAAGCGTAATTTATTAAATCATTTGCATATTCAAGATTCATATCAATCACTTCCTATCCTAAATATCTTTAACATCATTTCTTAATACCTTAGAATATAATCTAATCATATTCTTAATGGCATCTAATGGTTTTAAAATAGTACCATTAAAACATACATCAATCTTATCATTATTATCTAGGGCATATCTTATAATATCAGGGAATCTCTTGGCATCAAATTCAATATAATCATCATGATATATTGCGACAAAATCCTTTTTAATATTTTCTAAATTAGGATTATCTGATCTCTTATAAGATGATTCTTTAGAGAATAGTTTTTGAGATACTGCCATAATAACAGGCATAACAAAATCTACCTCGGTTTGACATACGCCATATAAATCGAATCCTTCTTCATCAGTTAAGATATTATAATATTCTTTATTAAATGTATGGTCTATATTACTATCACCATTTGTTAAGCATGTTAATACTAAACAAGTTTCAGTTTGACCCATTCTAGAGATTCTACCTATTAATTGTTCTAACTCCAATGGATCCATATATTCACCATTTTGTTTATCTAATTGAGAGATAATTAAGAGGTTAGCGGCATTAAAGTCAGTACCGGCAACCATTGTCTTATCAATGAAATAAAGTGAATTCCAATTCTCATTTTCAGAAGTGAATTCAGTGAACCAATTATAATTTAATTCTTTGAATGTATCTCCTACTTCAGCCTTTTTTAAAGATCCATTTAGAGTATAAGATTCTAATAATCTCTTCTCTTCGTAAGTTAATTTATCTTCTGACTTAGTTGAGATTTTTTGCATATAATCTTTCATCTCAGTTAAACATTTACCCTTAGGGAAATAGCCGAAATGAACGAAATCATCAAATGTATAATTATCTTCATCAGCTACATATAAATTCATGTATACTCTTCTAGTTTTATTGAATACATTTTTATTATTTTTGATATTCTTATATAGCTTCGCTCTTAATTCAGGCTTTCTTTCATAAATTAAAGTCTTAGCTGTTTCAATGAATAATAAATTATTCTTAGAAATATTATATTTACTAAACTTTTCATCATTAATTGTTAAAAGTGAAGTTAAAATATCTAACTTATTATCCTCATTTAAAATATCTATAGCTTCACCCATTTTTCTAGGTCTTCTCCAGTCGATATAATCAGTCATAAAAACTGTAGAATATGTATGGAAGCTTCTATAGAATGCAAGTAAGCCTCTATTAATATATGAACATAATAGATCACAAGTTATGACTGCCTTCTTATAAATATCTCCTAGATCGTTTTCACTTTCGGCCTTTAAAATAATACGATAATTTTCAATAAATTTATCATATACATTAAATAAATCTAGCTTCATTCTCATTTGATATTCTAATCTCTTAGTACAAATTCTAACAGATTCATCAACTAGTTCGGCCATATTCATAAAGGCATCCTTTAATATTTCATTAGATAAATTTCTCTTAGGGAATAATGGTGAAATAAATTTATTAATAAATGTATCAAGATCAGCATCTGACATAGTAGCCATTTCAGGTGCTTTTCTTATAGCACTTACAAGTTTAACAAATGCTTGTCCACCATAATCATCTCTACTGTGAGAATTTGCTTGAGCTATTTCTGCTTCAGTTGCTGAATGTCTTCTAATAGATTCAACTACATCCTTGTCATATAATCTCTTTCTTGTAAACATTGAATTAATTAGACCATTGAGCTTACTAAATTTCTTAGATGCTTCTTGTGATTCAGCCATTTCAGATAAGCTTCTAGCTCCACCACAATATGCATTATAGAATTTAGCTTCTGCCATTTCTTTATTTTCACCTAGTCGATTCTTATCTACCATATATAGTAAATTAAAGATATCTGATAAGTCATTCCTAATAGGTGTTGCAGAAATTAAGATACAATATTTCTTTTGAATATTTGCGATAAATTCTTGTAAAATTTCTTCTTTATTACCTTTTTTATTGAAATCAATTAATAAGTCTTGAACCTCATCAAAAATTAATAAATCTATTAATCTTTCTTCAGCAAGCTTATCATTTTTACTCATATCAGAAACCATCTTTATAACAGTGGCTTTTCTTTCTTCTATCTTAGCTAAGCATTTAGTATATTTATTTAAAAGATTCTTTTCATTTTGCATGATAAATCCATTATCGTTTTTCATTGATGTAATTCTATCATTTGTTGGATAGAATTTTTTCTTTTGTTCATCAAATTCATAAGTAAAGAATCCATATACATTAAATGATGTTAGCTTTTGATAATCTTCATTCATAGCAAGTGATTCTTTAATCTTTCTAGATAATTCCTTAGGAAGTCTTTTCTTTAAGATATCTAGATATTTAACAGACATAATCTTTGAAATATTAATATCAGTAACATCTATATCAGATGGTACTTCTGGTGATGGATTATATACTGAATTTTTTAATTCAAAATATTCACTTGATTCTTTAATATATTCTAGTGTTGAATTAGATTTAATTTGTTCAGTAGATACTAAATAAACCTTTAAGGCATTTTGATTTTTAGCAGCCTTATCCTTTTTTAGTTCTTGAATTAAATCAATAAATGAATATGAATCATGCTTAGGATATACCTCAAACATTGGTGAACCATCTTCATGACGGAATTTGGTATTACATTCATTTCTCCATTGATGAATTGTAGATTTAGTCGTTACAATAACACAATTTTTAATAGTCGCACATCTAAACATTACATCAGCTGTCATTAGTGCTTCTAGTGTTTTTCCAAGACCTACCTGGTCACCAAATACACCTCTACCTTCAAATTTACCAAGCATTGTTCTTACTGATTCAACCTGATATTTAAAAGGCTTAAAATATGGATATTCACTAATATCACCATAATCTTGGAATACTGGCTGTCTTCTTACATCTACAGCGTAGTCTACTAGCTTATGATATGCTGAATAATCATGAATATTAAATGTGTGAGAAGTTAAGTCATCATCAAAAGATATTTCACTATAATCTTCATTCATTAAAGAAACCTTTACTGATTTACCAAATAAATCAATAGCACGTCCTTCATTTTCAATATCTGTATCTAGCGCTTTTTTATGTTCTGGTAAGACACTTTCAGATACAAATACTAAAAACTTTTCAATATCTCTAATTTCTTTTGCGATAGTTTGGAAATCTGATCTTGTATAAATCTTGAATGAAACATCAGTTAAACCACTAGTCATTGCGATATAATCAAATACTTTAACATGCTTTAAGTAGTTTTCTTTTTGTTTAATTAATCTCTTATATAAGAATTCAGCATCACTCTTACAAGTGAAATTACCAATCTTTTTCTTTGTTATTTCTTCTTTATTACCAATTTCATCCTTTAATCCAATTAAGAATTCCCAGAAATTTTTAATCTTAGTAGATAAATCTCTAACCTCAGATAATCTCTTTCTTTCTTCATATCTTACTTCTATCTTTGTTATTTGTTCATCAATTAAGGCATACAAATGATTAATTGTACCTTCCTCATCTGATGTAATGATATGAGATAATTTATTAAATGATTCAGGTATTTCATCATACATTACTGTAACGAAATCAACATATTCATTATATCTTTCAGCAGATTGATTATATAATTCATTAACATCATCATTTAGTCTATCAAGATCTTCTAATCTCTTAATTGTTTTAATTCTAAATTCAAATGTATCTAATCTATTTTTAATATGCTTATATGCCAAATTTAATTCCTTATCGAAAATAGATATAGATGTATCTTGTAATATTTTATTAATCTTATCATATTGCATTAGGGCAAATTGATATAGTGTAGTATATCTTGTCATAAATCCAAGCTCAAAAATCTTGAATCTTTGATTAAGCATATTTTTAATTTCACATACTTGATGGAATGATGGATTTTTATCTTTAAAATCCTTTAATTCTTCTTGCATCTCAACACAATATGTAAAGAATTCTTCCATTTTGATTAAAAACATTGGAAGCTCATAAGGAACAACATCACCTTCATCATCATAAAAAGCATTTTGTCTAACTAATTCTTCCATAACAAAATCAGGGTTTAATCCTGTTGAGAAATTATCATTATCAATTAATACCGAAAATAAAACAATTGCTTCTTGGAAGAATGGATGGAAAGGCCACATGTCTTCTTTTAGATTATTAATTGTCGCGTAAACATCCTTATTTTTTTCCAATTGATTTTTTATTTCATGGAATCTATCTTCATATTTAATCAAATATTCAAATGAATCTCTAAAAAATAAAAATAATCCAGAAGGATAATAATATTTTGGAGTCGATTTTGAAATTGAATCCATCTTATTTAATAGCTTGTCATCTTTGTATGATGGAGATGAGAATTCTTCATCAAATGTTTCATTTAAATCTTTAAAAACAAGCTTATCCTTTGGCTTTAAATTTAAAATCTTTCTTACAAGTTCTAACATTAAATCCATGTTATCTCTAAATTGCTTAATCATGATATACACCTACTTTTAACTAATAAAATATTAATTTAGAATCGAGTTTTCATATTATTATTATATAATAATACAATACTTTTTTCAACTCCCTATAAAATAAACAAAAAGGGAACGAAAAAACAAATTCGCTCCCTACTATAATATTTCTAATCTCTTCTAAATACATCTCTTGTATAAACTTTATCAACAGCGTCATCTAGACATTGATCATATCTATTTGCGATAATGACATCTGTGATAGTTAAAAACTCATCTAACGATGCTATAACTTCATATCCCTCAAATGAATCAGTATATAATGTCGGCTCGTAAATAACAACTCTCAAACCTTTTTTAGCAAGCCTTGACATAACACTCTTTGTTGAAGATAAATTGAAATTGTCTGAATTCTTTTTCATCAACAATCTATATACCCCTATTGTTGGTTCTCCAAATGGACAATTCTTCTTTCCAATTTCATATACATCTTCGGCAATAAAATCTTTTCTTATATGATTTGATTTAGGTATAGCACTTATTAATCCCTCTGGTATACCTTCAAAATTAGCTTTTAGCTGCATGGCATCATTTGGTAAGCTTGATCCACCATAACCAAATGATGGGTTATTATAATAATCACCAATTCTTGGGTCATAACAAATACCATTTATAATATCAGCTGTATCTAATCCTTTTATTTTTGAATATGTATCTAATTCGTTAAAGTATGCAACTCTCATTGCTAGGTAGGCATTAGTAAATAATTTAATTGCCTCCGCCTCTGTTAAACCAGTAAATAAGAATGGAACATCCTTATCTAAAATACCTTCCTTTAATAATTTTACATATCCATCTGCCCTAAGTAATAATTCGTTATCATCCTTAGGACATCCAATAATTACTCTAGATGGATGTAAGTTATCATATAATGAGCTTGATTCTCTTGCGAAAACAGGTGATACAATAATATTATTATTTTTGTATCTCTTTCTCATTTCTTCTGTGAATCCAACAGGAATAGTTGATTTAATAATTATTAAAGCGTTAGGATTTATTTTAGTAATAGTCTCTATTGTTCTTTCGACCTTCCCAGTGTCGAAAAAATTAGTTTTTCTATCATAATATGATGCGTTAGCAACTATGATATAATCTGCCTTACTATAGGCTAGTGTATCGTCTTTAGTCGCGGTTAAATCTAAATCCTTTGTGGCAAAAAATTCATCTATTAAATCATCTTTAATTGTAGATTCTCGGTTATTAATTTTTTCAATTTTCAAATCGTTAGTTGAAGTAATATAAACCTTATTCTTTTGAGCCAATAGGCACCCAATAGATAGGCCTATAAAACCGATACCGGAAATGGCGATAACCTTATTCATAGAGAACACCCCTTATAAAAATTGATTAATTGAAACGTGTTATTAATATTTTACATTATTTTTATTGAATCTTCAATAATGATTAATAGATACTTCTATTTTTATAACAAAATAAAAGACAGGATTATTGGTATCCTGCCTAATTTTTTTTATTCAATTATGTCTCTTGCCTTTTCTTTTGCAGAAACTTCATTATAGAAATTAACAATAACACTGGTTAAGATTGCAACTACTATTATTCCATAAATGCCTAGAATAACAGTTAGGATTCTTCCGATTAAGCTTTCTGCCGCGAAATCACCAAATCCTATTGTAGTTATAACTGTAAAGCAATACCACATTGCATCCCAGAAATTAGTAATGTTTTCTTCAAACATTGGAAGTATAAATGAGAATGCAATTACGAATGCGAAAAGACAAATCAATGTATCAATAGTATGTGTCTTAATTAATATGTTAATTAATAATTTAATTTTTTCAATCTTTAGTGATGGGAATAATAATTTCTTTAAAGACATGAATAAGAATAAGAATGCTGTAACTAATGAAATCTTTATTTCATATTCTTCACCAATATTTAATAATGTTGAAGCTGCAAGTAAGAATAAAACTATACCAAGTAATATATTTGTAATAACACCTTTTTTAGTCTTTTCTTTTTCAATTAATAAGAATTGATTTAATCCTACCGCGAAAAATACTAACGCATTTGAAATAAATATTAATGAATGATTTGATGTGGCTATAAAGGCTGTTATCATTGCGGAAGTATATATTGCGGCAATTATTGAGGCTCTTATCTTATCTCTTCTTTTCTCTTTTATAACAAACAATAATAGTTGAAATAATATTTGAGATAAAATTGATAAACCTAAGAATAATGATACCTTATTAAAATCCTCTGCCATCATTGCACCTGTAAGTGCGGCAACGAGACCCATTGTTACTACTGCTAGTATTAAATTTAATACTAAATAAAAATTTTCTTTTGAATTTGATTGTTGTTTTTGTTGTGCCATAATAATCTCTCCTATCAAATATAGAATAACTATAAAATACAATAAACAATAACATTATAATCCGATACTAAATAAATAAAAATAGTTTTTTAAATATTTATTAATATGATTAAATATTTAATTCAAAAAATGAAAAAACCACAAAAGAAAAAAAGCTTCAGTTATACTAAAGCTTCTCTTCAATATTATCATAATAATTTTCGTTATTAATTATTTCTTTATCTTCTTTTATTTCTTCTTTTTTAAATTTATTATTTAAATATATTACTAAATAATAAATTCCTATTTCAATAGCAAATAAGCTTATAGCAACTAAGAAATAGATAAAGGCCTTCAGATAAACATTATCAGGCATAATGTTAGCTAAGGATGCACCTTCTGTGTCATGTCCAAGATAGAAATAATTTGCACCTTCAATATTATGATTTAAGATTATTGCGATAATACCAAATGGTACTAATAATACAAACGGCTTCCATATATTTTTAATACTCATCTTATATCCTTTAACAAACATAAAATAGAATACAGAATATACTGGTATCATATGTTCAAAAAAGAATTGATAATATCTATAATATGTAGGACCTGTTCTTACTATTACTGCTGGTGTAAAGAAAGGAATTAATCCTAAAGTTAAACAAACAAATCCTAAATAATCAAATATATGCTTATTTTCACTTGTTAATAAAAATACTGTTAATATTGATGATATGGTACATACCTGAATTGGAAAATGATTTAAAAAATTACCTCCATCAGGATTACCTGCATATAATAATCTCCAATAAAATGACATTTCATTAAACATCATTGAAAATGCTAAAATATATCTTATCCAATTTTCATGTTTTAAGTTTTTAATTTTATCTCTAAATATATAAGTTAAAACAATTATAGCTATAAATAAGACTAAAGGAATAATATGGGCAGCTGACCAATATTTAAAATCTCCTACTTCTCCATAGCCTAAAAATCCTTCACTATAAAATTCAGATGTTGTAGTTGGCATAAATATCATCTCCAAAATTATATTTCATTAAAATCAATATTAAATGTCTTTAATAGTTCCTTTATTACAATAATCTCTAATACTTCTTTCGGACATATTCCACTTTAATGATAATTCTATGACTGTCTTATATCATATTAATCACCGGCAATGTCATACCACATTATCGGCAAAATATAAATAGAAAATAAGAAACAAAAACGGCTTATATTTTGCCGTTAATCTTTTAGCTCTTTAGTTTCTTCTATTTCTTTTGGTTCACTTTCTCTTTTGGATTTTCTTGCAGTTTTAATAGTTATAATAAATGTAACTATTGTATAGATTGCTCCTAATAATAATGTAGAACCTAGAATAATACCACCAATTGTTTCACCATTTTGAATAGCATTTTTTTCATCCATCATATAGACTCCGATACTAATTAGTGCATCCCAAGCTCCATGTAAAAAGAATATTACGAATGTTGCAAGAAACATATGTAAAAATGCTTTTCCATTATTACCTTTTTTCTTTTCATCAATTGCAATTTGGAAGTGTCTACCTTGATTCCATTGCCATAATAAATGCATTGGGAAGAATATATTAATAATAATAGCCATTGGATTAAATAATACAGCTTTTTCAACTATACCATACATTAAACCAATTAAACCGGCAGCAAACATAGAGTCAGATACTCTATTAATTTTATATTTCTTTCTGGCTAAAATAAAACCTAAGAATTTAAAAAATTCTTCTATAAGTGCCGCTCTTAAAAAACATTCTATTAATTCTCTTGAAAGTGATTTCTCCCAACCAGCTGCCTTACATATACCATCCCATGATAATTCACAAATTATGATTAATACTGTTGTAAATGCAAGTCCAAATACTAGAAAGATAAATAAATAATCTTTCTTGTTTAATTTCTTTCCTTCAAGTTCATTCATCTATATCGCCTTCTTGAATAAATTATATCACAAATAAACATAGATGACTATCTTCCATCAATCATAAATGGCTTAATTGCAGATCTTGCATTAGCACATTCTTGAATTTCATCAAAAATAATGACAGTCTCATTTGGAACAAATTTAGCAGTTGGTATAGCTGCAGATAAATCTCTTACTATATCATTTACTACTAAATCATGGTCAAATATTTTTTTAGTGATGTATTATTCATAAAGTTGATATAAATGACATTATTGTATTTTTTTCACAGTATTGCTTAACTATGGTTGTCTTACCAACCTGTCTTAAACCTTTAACGACTAATGCACGTTTCTTTATTTTTAACGAGTCTTCCCATTTCAATATTTCGTCCATTATTTTTCTTTTAAACATATCGAATCAACTCCAAATATATTTTACACGGAATTCAAACCTTTTTCGATAAATTTTACACGGAATTCAAACCTTTTTCAATAATTTTTACACATTTTTGTATTCCTATCGTAGCTCATTATTTAAAGAAGCAAAAAAGCCATATTAGTAAGCTTATATGCTAATATGGCTTTTATTAATTAGATTAATATTAAAATTTATTAATACATTTCTTGGTTAGCTTTAGCTTCTTTTTCTTTTAAAGAACCAACAGCAGCTTCAGTAGTCAAGAATAGACCAGCAATTGATGCTGCATTTAAAATAGCACTTCTTGTAACCTTAGTTGGATCTACAATTCCTGATTTATACATATCAGTCCAAACACCAGTTTTAGCATCAAAACCAACTCCTAATTCCTTTTGTAATTGTTCATCAACAATATTTTTACCACTGAAACCAGAATTTTCAGCAATTTGATAAAGTGGCGCAGTTAAAGAATCAATAACAACATTCATACCACGTTGTACATCAGTAATATCGCTTTTTAAAATTGGTTTAACTTCTTTATAAATTTCAGCTAAAGCTGATCCACCACCTGTAACAATACCTTCTAATACAGCAGCCTTTGTTGCATTAAGGGCATCCTCAATACGTAATTTCTTTTCTTTTAATTCAGATTCAGTTGTTGCACCAACCTTAATTAAAGCAACA
>JAFRXJ010000021.1 GCA_017441525.1 Acholeplasmatales bacterium
ACAGGAGATATGTTCCGTGCAGCAATAAAAAATCAAACAAAGCTTGGTCTTGAAGCTAAAAGCTATATGGACAAGGGAGCTTTAGTACCAGATGAAGTTACAATTGGTATTGTAAAAGATAGACTTCTTGAAGATGATTGTAAAAACGGATTCTTATTAGATGGATTCCCAAGAACAATCGCTCAAGCAGAAGCATTAGATGCATTCTTAAAAGAAAACGGAATTAAGCTTGATGCTGTATTAGATGTTAATGTACCAGCTGAAATCTTAGTAAGACGTATGGTAGGTCGTCGTGTTTGTAAGACTTGTGGTGCAACATTCCATGTTGAATTCAACCCTTCAAAAGTTGAAGGTGTTTGCGACAACTGTGGTTCACCATTAATCCAAAGAGCAGACGATACAGAAGCTACAGCAAAGAATCGTTTAGCAGTTTACGATAATCAGACTGCTCCGCTATTAGATTTCTATAAGAAGCAAAATATTTTAAAAACTGTAAATGGTGATCAACCATTAGATAAAGTTTTTGATGATATTAAATCAGTATTAGGTGCATAGTCGAAATTATGATTATAATCAAAAGTGCAAGAGAGATTGCTTTATTAAGAGAAGCAGGAAGAATTGTAGGATTATGTCACGAAGAATTAAAAAAGCATGTTAAACCAGGCGTTTCAACATGGGAACTAAATGAAATTTGTGAGAGATTGATTTTAGAAAATGGTGCAACACCATCATTTAAAGGATATGGAGGATTTCCATGTGCAGTGTGTGCATCAGTTAACGAAGTTGTCATACATGGTATTCCGTCAAAGAAGCAAATATTAAAAAATGGTGATATAATTGCCATTGATATAGGTGCTTGCTATAAGGGATATCATGGTGATTCAGCTTGGAGCTATACAGTAGGCAAAGTTAGTGGTAAAGATGAAAAGCTAATGCAGGTTACTCATGATGCTCTATTTGCAGGATTATCTCAAGTAAAAGATGGAGTCCATCTTGGAGATGTATCAGCAGCAATTGGAGATTATATAAACCAATTCGGTTATGGTATAGTAGATAGATATACTGGACACGGAGTTGGTCATGAATTACATGAAGATCCAGCAATTTTCAACTTTGGTACTAAAGGAACTGGACCTATCTTAAAAGAAGGTATGGTTTTAGCAATTGAGCCTATGGTTAATGCTGGCACAAAAAATACTAAAGTTTTATCCGATGGATGGACTGTTGTTACAATGGATGGTAAAAAGAGCGCTCACTACGAGCATACAATTCTTGTAACAAAAGACGGATATGAGATATTAACTACGATTTAATATAACAGGAGGCTAAATATTTTATGGCAAAAAAAGAAGATGTTATTGAAATGGAAGGCGTTGTTGAGGAAGTATTACCTAACACACAATTCATAGTAACACTTGAAAATGGTCATCACGTTAATGCCCACGTTTCTGGTAAAATCCGCATGAATAACATACGCATTTTACCAGGTGACAAGGTAACTATTGAGTTATCTACATATGATTTAACACGTGGAAGAATCACTTACAGACATAAATAATATTGGAGGTATTTAAAATGAAAGTAAGACCATCAGTAAAACCAATATGCGATAAATGCAAGGTTATTAAGCGTAAAGGCCGCGTAATGGTAATTTGCGAAAACCCTAAGCATAAACAAAGACAGGGATAATTTATTAATTTAATTTGAATTTATATTATATTTATTTAACTTAGAAAGGAAAGGTGCAATTTTATGGCACGTATTGCAGGAGTAGATATTCCTAATGATAAAAGAGTTGTAGTATCATTACAATACATCTATGGTATTGGTGAGCCTACAGCAAAGCAAATTTTAAAAGCTGCTAAAGTATCAGAAGATACAAGAGTTAAGAATTTAACTGAAGATGAATTAGGTAGAATTCGTTCAGAAATTTCAAAAGTAAAAGTAGAGGGTGATCTTCGTAGAGAGGTTGCTCTTAATATCAAGAGATTAATGGAAATTGGTTGCTATAGAGGTATTAGACATAGAAAAGGTTTACCTGTTCGTGGACAAAATACTCGTAACAATTCTCGTACTCGTAAGGGTCCAAGACATACTATAGCAAACCATAAGAAGTAATAGGAGGTAAAGAGAAATGGCACGTAAAGTTACAAAGCGTCGTACTAAGAGAAACAGCCCACTTGGTGTTGCTCATATTCATTCGACTTTTAATAATACAATAGTTACTATTACTGATACAGAAGGAAATGTAATTTCTTGGAGTAGTGCTGGTGCACTAGGATTTAAGGGAAGCCGTAAGTCAACTCCGTTTGCAGCTCAAATGGCTGCAGAAGCTGCTGCAAAGTCAGCTGTTGACCAAGGTGTTGCTAAGGTTGAGGTTTCAGTTAAGGGACCAGGACAAGGCCGTGAAGCAGCAATCCGTTCATTAACAGTTGCTGGTTTAGAGATTACAGCTATTACAGATGTTACACCTGTACCACATAATGGTTGTCGTCCACCTAAGCGTCCTCGTGGATAGTCTTTTTGGAATTAATTAAGAAGTACAATATATTTTAAAATTAAATATTTTTTAAAACTTTATTAATAAATATAGGAGGCCCATTAATTAATGAAAGATTTAAAATTTAAAAAACCAGATGCTTATCAAGTTGAAAATTCTTCAAATGATTCAAGCTATGGCAAATTCGTTATTTCACCTCTTGAAAGAGGATTCGGTATTACTCTAGGAAACGCATTAAGAAGAACTTTATTATCTTCTTTACCTGGTGCTGCATTTGTTAATGTTAAGATTGACGGTGCAGAACATGAATTCCAAAATGTTGATGGCGTTGTTGAAGACGTTATTACAATCATCTTAAACTTAAAGAGAGTAGTTTTAGATGTAGATACTGAAGATCCTAATTATTCAAAAGTTGTTGAAATTGATAAGGGTGAGGGAGAAGTTACTGCAGCTGATATTATTCATGACAATGAAATTACTGTAGTAAATCCTGATCAACATATTGCAACAGTTGCAAAGGGCGGAAGACTTCATATGTTCTTAACTATCCGTCGTGGTGTTGGTTTCGTAACATCAGTTGCTAACAAGCAATTTGTTAAGACAATTGGAGAAATTTCAATTGACTCAATTTATACACCTATTAAGAATGTAGCATTCGATGTTGAAAAGACTCGTATGGAAGGTGTTAATGAAGCAACATTCGATAAGTTAGTTATCGAAGTTACTACAAATGGTTCAATTACTGCAAAAGAAGCATTAGCTATCGCTTCTAAGATGATGATTGAACATTTACAAGTTGTTGTTGAATTAAGTGAAAAAGCTTCTAACACAGATTATATGGTAGAAACTGAAAGCAATAATACAAATGATAAGTTGGATATGAAGATTGAAGACTTAGTATTATCAGTTCGTTCATATAACTGTTTAAAGAGAGCTGGAATTGAAACAATTGGTGAATTAACAGCAAAGACTGAAGAGGACATGATTAAGGTTAGAAACCTTGGTAGAAAGTCTTTAAAGGAAATTAAAGAAAAATTAGAAAACCTTGATTTAGGTTTCAAGAAAAATTAGTCTGAAGGAGAAATTATTATTATGGCATATAGTAGACTACGTCGTAGCTCAGACCAAAGAAAGGCATTACTTCGTGATTTAATCACTGATTTAATCTTAAATGGTCAAATTGAGACTACACTTACAAAGGCAAAAGAATTAAAGAGACTTGCTGATAAGATGGTTACTTTAGGTAAAACTAATACATTAGCTAGCCGTCGTCAAGCTGCTTCATTCATCCGTTTCGAAAAGGAAATTGTTGATGGCGAAGCAAAAGGCAATTTCGCTGTTCAAAAGCTATTCTCTGAAATAGCACCTAAGTTTGCAAATAGAAATGGTGGTTACACTAGAGTAATTAAGACTGGTTTCCGTAGAGGAGACTCAGCACCAATGGCAATTATTGCTTGGGTTGAATAATAAATACTAGATAAAGAGTAAAAATTCAAGGAGTGAATTTCGGTTCACTCTTTTTATTTTTTTCAAAATAAATAATATGAAATTTCTTAAAATATGTTATTTATGTAAGCGGTTTATTATGGTATAATAAAATAGTAATTATTTTAAGGAGATATATATGAACACAAAAAGATTAAAAGATTTTGATGTTGAAGTTAATGACGCTATTAATGCAGAATTAAATCGTCAAAGAACTCATATCGAGCTAATTGCTTCTGAAAACTTCGTTTCAAGAGCAGTATTAGAAGCTCAAGGCTCAGTATTAACTAATAAATATGCTGAAGGATACAGCGGAAAAAGATATTATGGTGGCTGCGAATTCGTTGACGTAGTTGAATCAATTGCAATCGAAAGAGTATGCAAACTATTCAATGCTAACTTTGCAAATGTTCAACCTCACTCAGGTGCATCTGCTAACTTAGCTGCTTATAACGCAATTTTAATGCCAGGAGATAAGATTTTAGGTATGTCATTAGATGCTGGAGGACATTTAACTCATGGTTATTCTGTTAACTTCTCTGGTAAGATGTATCAAGCTGTAAACTATGGCTTAAAGGATAATGGATTCATTGATTATGAGAAAGTAGAAGAAATTGCATTAAATGAATTACCTAATGTAATCGTTGCTGGTGCATCTGCTTATCCAAGAATTATTGATTTCAAGAAATTTAGAGAAATCGCTGATAAGGTAACTGAAAAGGCAGGTCGTAAGTGCTACTTAATGGTAGATATGGCTCATATCGCTGGTTTAGTTGCTGCAGGTCTTCATCCAAATCCAATTGAATATGCTGATATTGTTACATCAACTACTCATAAGACTTTAAGAGGACCAAGAGGTGGTTTAATTTTAACTAATGATGAAGCATTAGCTAAGAAGATTAACTCTTCAGTATTCCCTGGTTGTCAAGGTGGACCTTTAATGCATGTTATCGCTGGTAAGGCTGTAGCATTCAAGGAAGCTCTAGATCCATCATTCAAGGAATATGCTTCACAAGTAATCAAGAATTGTAAAGCTTTAGCAGATGAATTAATGAAGCTTGGATACAATTTAGTATCTGGTGGTACTGATAATCACTTAATTCTAGTTGATATCTATGGTTCAGTAGGTGTAACTGGTAAGAAGGCTGAAAATATCTTACATTCAGTTAATATCACTGCAAATAAGAATGCCATTCCAAATGATACACAAAAGCCAACAATTACATCAGGCTTAAGATTAGGTACTGCTGCAATTACAACTAGAGGCTTAAACGAAGATGAATTAAGACAAGTTGCTAGATTCATTGATAAGGCATTAAGAAATAAAGATGATGAAGAAGTATTAAATGCAGTTAGAAATGATGTAATTGCATTAATGGCTAAGCATCCATATTTAGAAGATTAATTATTTGATTTTGTGAAGGGGGATTTAGCATGATTGCTAAAACTAGGCAAATTGCCAACATTAGACATCTAACTAATAGTTTACCTACTGTAAGATATGTAGACCCTGAATATGTATATCTTGCAATAACAAATGCTAGATGTTCACAAGGCGAAAGCTATGTTAAAGTTGGCGATAAAGTAAAAATGGGACAAGTTATAGGGCTTAGAAAAGGACCATTCTTCGAGCAACCTATACATTCAACAGTATCTGGAGAAGTAGTGGATATTGTTAAAAAATTCCATAGAAGTGGAAAATTAACAGAATTTCTTCAGATTAAAAACGATCATCAAAATACATTTGATGAATCAATTAAAGAAAGATCAGATGAGGAAATTGCTAAACTAACTAGAGAAGATTTCGTAGAAATTACTAAGAATTGTTCATTAGTTGGTCTAGGAGGATCATCATTCCCTACATATATTAAGTTCCAAACTACAGATCCAATTGATACAATTTGTATTAATGGTGTAGAATGTGAACCATATATCTCAGCTGACCATAGATTAATTATGGAGCATCCTAGAAGAATTATTCAAGGATGTTTATATGCTCTTCAAGCATTTAAGGCTAAAAGAGTAGTTATTTGTATTAAGAAGAAATATCAAGACTTATTTGATACATTAACTGCAGAATTAACAAGATTTGAAGGTGCACCTGTATTTGTTAAGCGTGTTGGTAATTATTATCCACAAGGTTGGGAAATCGAAATGATTAAGACAGGACTTGGAATAAAAGTACCTGCTGGTGTATTACCTGCAAAATTAGGAGTTATGGTATTTAACGTTTCAACAATTGCTGGACTATGGAGAGCAATTAAGTGGAATGAACCAGTTATGAAGAGAAACTTCACATGTACTGGCGATGGTATTAAAACACCTACAAACTTTAGAATTAGAGTTGGTACATCATTAAAAGAAATCATTGATTATTGTGGTGGTTACACAGATGATTCTGAAAACAAGGTATTAATCCTTGGTGGACCAATGATGGGTGCTAACCTAGTAAGAGATGATGCAGTTATAACAAAGACTTGTACTTCATGTATCATTTTAAATGAGAAGAAGGAAGTTGAAGAGCCATGTGTTAGATGTGGTTCTTGCGTATATTCTTGTCCTGCAGGATTACAGCCAGTTCAAATTATGAATGCTGTAAAGAATAATGACAAGGAAACAATTAAGACTAAATTAAATATCAAAGCATGTATTTTATGTGGTATGTGTTCATACACATGTACTTCAAAAATTCATTTAACAGATTATTGCCGTAAGGCAAAGAAAATGGCACAGTAGGAGGTAGCAAGATATGAAATTAGTTCCACAATCAGCACCTTATATAAGAAAGCCTGTGTCAGTTTCTAGAATGATGCTAGATGTAATCATTGCGTTATTACCTGTTACAGTATTCGCAATGGTTTTAAATGGCTGGGGTTCTATATATGTGCTTTTAATAAGTTTAGCAGTGATGGTAGGCTCAGAGCTTATCGCTAATGCATTTATAAAATGGCCTAAGGGCATGAAGTTTAAAGAGCTTTTTTCTAAGGAAGGCTTTGGAAAACTAAAAGAGGGCTATACAGTTAATAACTTCTTAGCTCCAATTATTTCCGCATTAATATTCGCATTAATTATGCCAGCACATTGTTCACCATATGTAGTTGTAGTTGGTGCACTATTTGGTATGGTTATTGGTAAAATGGTATTTGGTGGATTAGGTAAGAATGTATTTAATCCAGCTGCAGTTGGTAGAATTTTTGTTGCAATATGCTTTGGTTCAGAATTAAATAAAGCATATCCAAAGCAATATGCATTCTCACAAAGATTTGCATATGATATTACAGCAGGAGCAACACCTTTAGGATTTACAAAGGCTGGTGGATTATCTAATATTGGTCATTATGATTTATTAGATTTATTCATTGGTTCAATTCCAGGATCTATGGGTGAAGTTTCAGCTCTATGTATATTAGTTGGTGCAGTTTACTTATTTGCAAGAAGAAGTGCTGATTTAAGAGCAGCATTAAGCTATATCTTAAGCTTTGCAGCTATTATGTTAGTAGCTTGTATATCATTCTCAGTAAAATTTAGTGGTAACATATTTGAAATGTGGATGTATCAAATCCTATCTGGTGGTATGTTATTCGCTGGTGTATTTATGATAACAGACCCTGTTACATCACCTATTACTAAATTTGGTAGAGTCGTCTATGGTGCAACAGCCGGTGTTATTACAGTATTTATAAGAATTATGGGTGCTTATCCAGAAGGTGCAGCATTCTCAATTTTAATTGTTAATATGTTAGCTCCATGCATTGATTACTTTATGCGTGGTAAGAAAAACACTTATACATGGAAGCAATGCTTAGGCTTAGCTCTAGCATTGATTTGTGCAGGATGTATAATTTCTGCATCTGTGATGGGAGGTTGGTTCTAATGAAAAATATTAAGATATCAGCAACCCTAGGAATCATTTCTTTGGCTTGTGCATTACTAATTGCATTAATCAATTTAGTATCATCACCAATTATTACAAAGAATGATGAAAAGACAGAATTAAATACATGTAAAGAAATCTTTGAAGAATATAATCAATATAAGAGTTCATCTAAGTCAGGTAAGGATTTAGATGGAAAAGATTCAAGAATCATTAAGATTATTTATGCAAATGATTCAGAAGGCAATTCTTTAGGAACTATTTATAAGGTTTCTGGAAAGAATGCTTATGGTACAATCACATTAATGGTTGGTATTACATCAGATAATAAAGTTTGCCAAGTTGAATTTATTGAAAATGGACAATCATTTGCTTCAACAGTAAATGAACATGTTGGAAATAGCTATCCATCAAGTCCTTCAACAGATGTTCATATTGGCGCATATACTGCATCAAATAACGGAAATGTTGGAGAATTATCATCAGATGCTGTTTCTTCAATTGATGTTAAATGTGGTGCAACTTATGGTGCAACATTAGTAAAAGAATTAGTTACTGTTGCTCTAGATGATGCAGTAAAGGGGGCTGAATAGTATGAAAGATACAATTACTAAAAAGGCAGCCTTCGTGTCAGGTATTATTAAAGAAAATCCAGTATTTGTTTCATTACTTGGTATGTGTCCAACTTTGGCTACAACAAAGAGTGTTGAATCAGCTATTGGTATGGGTATATTAGTTATTCTTGTATTATTAGGATCAAATCTATTAATTTCATTATTAAGAAAGATTATTCCTAGTGAAGTTAAAATTCCATGTTACATTGTTGTTATTGCAACATTCGTAACAATTGTTAAAATGCTTACTCAAGCATTTGTTCCAGCATTATATAGTAGCTTAGGTGTATTTATATCACTTATTGTAGTTAACTGTATAATTTTAGGTAGAGCAGAAGCATTTGCATCTAAGCATGGTCCTGTGGCTTCTATTTTAGATGCTATCGGAACAGGTATTGGTTATACAATTGCTTTAGTAATAGTTGCATTAATTAGAGAATTAATTGGTACTGGTGCTTTATCATTTGGTGTATACTTCCCAATTGGAAAAGCATATTACTTACATTTATTCCCTGCAAAATATGCATTATCAATCTTTGTACAATCTGCCGGTGGCTTCCTAGCACTTGGACTTGTATTAGCTGTAATGGCTTGTTATAAGAATATCAAGGATGACAAGAAGGCAGCTGCAGAAAAGGCAAGAATTGAAGAATTAAAGAAGAAAAAAGCTGAAGAATTAGCAAAGAAGAAGGCTGAAGAGGATGCAAAGAAAGCTGCAGAAGCAAATGCTCAACCGGTTGAGGCAAAAGCTGAAGCAGTACCTACTGAAAAGCCTGCTGAAGAAGCTAAAGAAACTCCTGTTATCAAACCTGAAGTAAAGGAGGCCGTATAATATGAATTATGTAATTATATTCTTATTAGCAATATTAAATGCAATGCTAATCAATAACGTTACATTAGCAAGATTCTATGGTATTTGTCCTTTCCTTGGTGTTTCTAAGAAATCATCAAGTGCTTTAGGTATGGGTGCAGCCGTAATCTTCGTTATTATTCTAGCATCAGCTATCTGTTGGCCTATTTATCAATTATTAAAGGCAGCAGGTATTCAATTCATGGATACAATTACTTATATCTTAGTAATTGCATCTATCGTTCAATTAATTGAAATGATAATTAAGAAGTATTCTCCATCTTTATATAAGTCACTTGGAGTTTATCTTCCATTAATTACTACAAACTGTGCAGTACTAGGTGTTGCACAAGGTAATACAGATCAAGGATTAAATTTTGCAGATTCAATGGCCAACGCTATTGGTACAGGTGTTGGATTTGCCTTAGTTATATTTGTATTCTCTACAATTAGATATCGTCTAGATGCAGCAGATAATCCTAAAGCATTTAAGGGTATTCCTATTGCTTTAATCACTGCAGCATTAATGGCTATGGCATTCTTAGGATTCAGTGGATTAATTTAATATATGTTTTTAAACATTAATCCATATTTAATAATTGCTATTGCATTAATTGCATTAATCGCAATTATATTCATTGTTTCATTTATCATTAATAGAAGAACACCTCTTCCAAAGGGTTGTGAGAATATTAAGATAGAGGAACAAACATGCCTAGCATGCAGCAATACTGATTGTAAAATACATCAAGAATTTGATTTAAAACAAATTGAAAAAGAACTTAAGGAGGAATCTAAAGACAAATGACAGTACTATATGCAGTTTTAATTTTAGCTGGATTAGGAATTATATTAGGTTTAGGTCTAGCATTTGCATCTAAAATATTCCATGTTGAAGTTGATACAAGAGTAGAAGATATCACTGCAATTCTACCTAACGCAAACTGTGGTGCTTGTGGTTACCCAGGATGTGCAGGTTATGCAGAGGCAATCGTTGCTGAGGTTGCTGAAAGCTTAAATCAATGTAAGCCAGGTATCAAGGCTGGTAAGGCAGCTGAAATCAGAAAATATTTAGATGAACATCCAAATCCAGATGGAACAGTAAATAAATTAAAAGTATAATGAGATAGGCTTCGGCCTATCTTATTCTTTTGGAGCTAATTATATGGGAAAGAATGATAATAAATCATATAAAAAGAAGAATAGAGGTAAAAAAATAAAAGCTTCTTTTGGAGCCTTTATTACTTTACTTTCTGCAATATATAAATTAGTTACAGGCTTTTTTGTTGGCTTAATATTTATGGCATCAGGTGTCTACACATTCGCTATATTTTTATGTAAGCTACTTTATGCTAAAAATTTAGATGCTGATATGCATACTCAATATAAGACATATAGAAATATGGGCTTATTATTAATTTTGGTATCTATATTCTTTTTAATAGCTAATATTATTACATTAAATGATGAACCAAAGGATTATGGTTTAGTATTTAATATTATAATATCTGCGTTTCTAGTAATATTATTCTTTTTGTCATTAAAAGGATATATCAAGAAAAGATCTAATATGAATATATTATCTAGAGCTATTAAGGTATTATCAGTTTCAACAGCTTTAATTAATTTAGTCTTAGTTGAAAAACTTTTCTTATATTATTTAGCTAATAATGAAGGAATGGATTTTATTTATATTCATAAGTGGTTCGTTTTAAGTATTTCTGGAATATTAATATTAATTGGAGTATTAATGTATATTAACTATTTAATAAAGTATCATAAATATAAAAAAGGTTTAAAATAATCCTTTATATGTTATAATCTTAAATGGATGTGAAATTATGAAAGTATTATTATATTTTGAAAATCAAAAAGCATTAAGACAAAGTGGAATAGGTAGAGCTTTAGTTCATCAAAAGAAAGCATTAGAACTTGCTGGAGTTGATTATACTCTTAACTTTGAAGACAATGATTATGATGTAGTTCATATTAATACATTATTCTTTGATTCTTATAAGAAACTAAAGAAATGTAAGAAAAAAGGATTAAAGGTTATAGTTCATGGTCATTCAACAGTAGAAGATTTTAAATACTCATTTAGAGTATGGAGATTAATTGCCCCTATTTATAATCATTTAATTTTAAGAATGTATAAAAAGGCTGATGTAATCATTACTCCAACAGAATATTCTAAATCATTAATAGAAGCATATAAGGGTGTTAATTGCCCAGTTTATGCTATATCTAATGGTATAATGCTTGATGATTATAAATATGATGAAAAGATGGCTTTAAAATTTGATGATTATTTCAAATTTGATAAGAATAAAAAGATTGTTATTTGTGCAGGCTTATATTTTGAAAGAAAAGGTATTAGAGATTTCTTTGAAATAGCTAGACAAATGCCAGATGTACAATTTATATGGTTTGGTTATTTAAAGCCTATCTATACTCAATTAAAAATATTAAAAGCAATTAAGCATCGCCCAGAAAATGTATTAATGCCAGGTTATGTTGACATTGAAGTCCTTAGAGGCGCATTTATGAGAGCGGATGCATTCTTATTCTTAAGTCATGAAGAAAACGAAGGAATCGCCGTTTTAGAGGCTTTAGCTTCTAAATTGCCAGTAATTGTTAGAGATATTGGTGTATTCAAGGGCTGGTTAAATGATAAAGTTAATGTTTTAAAGGGAAATACTATTGAAGATTTTAAAGCAAATCTAGAATATGTATTCAACAATGATATGACTGAAATAGTAGAAAATGCTTATAAGGTTGTAGAAGAAAGAAACTTAACTGATATTGGAAATAAAATTAAGGCAGTATACGAATCTGTATATGAAGAACAAAAAAAATGTTAGTTTAGCTAACATTTTTTCTTTTTTCTATTTCTTTGTTTAAGAAATAATTATAGATATTATATTCATTCTCATCATAAATATCATATTCTATAGCTATTTCATAGAAGATCTGATCAATAGTTTGTATTTCAATATCATTCTTTTCAAATAGAGAAGAAGTAAGATCGTTTAATACTTGGAAATATTCATCAGGTGCATTTTCATTTTTTTCTATATATTCATATACTTTATCATTTAGATCATTTAATTGGTTAACTTCTTTACCTTTTAAATTACTATTAGCTATTTCTAGTTTAAAGTCATTAATGTATAGAAGTAGATTAATTGTTTGACCATATTTTTCCATCTTTTTAACATCATTATTATAATTATTTTCTAATAATGTTTCAATTAATTGGAATTGATCATAAATATAATCATATCCAGAAGAGAATATTAATTCTTCATCTTCAGATAGATTATTATCTAAATGATAATCATATAAATAATCTACAACCGCAATAACAGAAGAAAATCTTTGAATTATCTTACTCTTATTATTAACTAAAGAATAAATTAAATCATGATTTTCTTTTTTCCATGCAGCATAATCATCAAATATTGTATTATCTTCCATATTATCTAGTTTTCATTTGAGGGAATAAGATAACATCTCTAATAGATTGAGATTCTGTTAAGAAAATAACTAATCTATCTACACCGATACCAATACCACCAGCAGGAGGCATACCATATTCTAGTGCTTCAACGAAATCAGTATCCATTTCATTTGCTTCATCATTTCCAGCAGCCTTTTCAGCTAATTGTTCCTCAAATCTTTCCTTTTGATCGATTGGGTCATTTAGTTCTGTATAAGCATTAGCGAATTCTTTACCACCAATAAATAATTCGAATCTTTGAACGAATCTAGGATCTTCAGGATCTTTTTTAGTTAATGGAGAAATTTCAATTGGATGTCCACATAAGAATGTAGGTTGAACTAATGTCTTTTCACCATATTCTTCGAAGAATGCGTTAATAATGTGACCAACTGAAATGAAGTGTGGTTCAACTTTAACATTATGTTTCTTAGCCAATTCACAAGCTTCTTCAAATGTATAATTGTTATTCTTGAAATCAACACCAGTTTGTTCTTTAATAACATCACACATTGTTACTCTTCTAAATGGCTTACCAATGTTAATCTTATCTCCTTCGGGATCAAATGGATTAATAAATTCATCTTTGTTAAATACTTTTGTTGCGGCATGTCTAATAACACCCTCACAAATATTCATCATTGATGTTAAATCACCAAATGCTTCATATAATTCAACAGTAGTAAATTCAGGGTTATGAGTTTTATCCATACCTTCATTTCTGAAGATTCTACCAATTTCATATACTCTTTCAAGACCACCAACTAGTAATCTCTTTAAGTGTAATTCTGTAGCAATACGTAAGTAGAAGTTAGCATCTAGTGCGTTATGATGTGTAATGAATGGTCTAGCAGTAGCACCACCTTGAATGTTTTGTAATACAGGTGTTTCAACTTCAATAAATCCTTCAGAGTCAAAATATTCTTGCATAGCACGAATAATTCTTGGTCTTTGGATAGCTACTCTCTTAGATTCTTCATTCATAATTAAATCTAAGTAACGTCTTCTATATCTTTCTTCAAGGTCTGTTAAACCATGGAATTTTTCTGGAAGTGGTCTTAATGATTTAACTAAATGAGTATATTTTTGACAGTTAATTGTAACTTCGCCAGTCATTGTAACCATAACATTACCTTCAATACCTACGAAATCACCGATATCTGCCATTTTGAATAAATCATAATTTTCTTCACCAACTATATCACGCTTGATATATACTTGGATTTTTCCTTGTTTATCTTGAATAGAGAAGAATGATGCCTTACCCATTTTTCTAATGAACATAATTCTTCCTGCAACCTTAACTTGAATGTTCTTTTCTTCAAGGAATTCATGAAGTTGATTCTTTAAATCTTCTTCAGATAAGTTTTTATGACTTTCTTTGAATGCGTTAATTTCCTTTTCAGCTAAGCTTTTAACCTCTAGGCTGTGGTCCTTTTGTTCAAATGCTTGTCCAAATGGATCTAGTCCTAATTCTTTATATTTATCTAATTTAGCTCTTCTTGCTAATTCTTGATCTGATAATTTTTCTGCCATGTTAAAGCCTCCTTAAAATACTTATTGATTATATCATATAAAATATGATAAAAGCAATAAAAGTTATTTTATTTTCATCTGTTAATATTGTATAATAAAAAAGTATTAATGAGGTGCATTATGATTACATATGAAAGAAAAGCTTATTATCATGAAACAGATCAAATGGGAGTAATCCATCATTCTAATTATTTTAGATGGTTAGAAGAAGCTAGAGTATATTTTTTAGATGAATTAGGATTAAGCTATAAAAAAATGGAAGAAATAGGTATTATTTCACCTGTTGTTAGTATTTCAGCAAATTATAGAAAGCCTGTAAAATTTGATGATGTAGTAGTTATTTATATTAAAATTACTAAATATAATGGAATAAAGTTAGAATTAGAATATGAAATTAGAGATAAGAAGACTAATGATTTGATGGTTAGTGCTAATTCATCTCATTGTTTTATTAAGAATAATAGCATTATATCTTTAAAGAAGGAATACCCTGACTTTAATGATAAGTTCCAACAATATGTAATTAATCAGGATAAATAATATGAAAAAGATTATTTTAAAAAGTTCATCCCCAAGAAGAATAGAATTATTGACTAATATGGGCTTAGATTTTATTCAAAAAGCATTTGATGTAGATGAAACAATGGATAAGATTTTAACACCAGAAGAAAATGTAAAGAATGTTTCTTTAAGAAAAGCTTTAGTTAATAAAGAAGAATATAATGATTATATTCAAATTGGCTGTGATACTATAGTAGCCTTAGATAACGTGATATACGGAAAGCCAAAGGATGAAAATGATGCTAGAAGAATATTAAATGAATTATCTGGTAAAAAACATAAGGTTATTTCAGGACTTACAGTTATTTATAAGAATCATATATATAATACATATGTTACATCTTATGTAACTTTTAAAAAGCTTAGTGACAATGATATTAATGAATATATTAAAAGTGGTGAATGTTTTGGTAAGGCAGGTGCTTATGCGATTCAAGGTATAGGTAAATGCTTAATAGAAAAATATGAAGGTTCACTAAATAATATTATTGGTTTACCTACAGAAAAATTAGAAGAGATTTTAGGTGAAATTAATGGAGTGGAAGATTAGAGATATTACAATTAAAAATCAATTTGTTCTTGCTCCTATGGCAGGTATTACTAATGAAGCATTTAGAATTATTTGTAAAAAAATGAATGTTGGTTTAGTAATGGCAGAAATGGTTTCAGACAAGGCAATTGGTTTTAAAAATGTAAGAACCCTAGATATGACTAAGGTAAATCCTTTAGAGCATCCAATATCTATGCAGATATTTGGTGGAGATAAGGAATCATTAGTTAATGCTGCAAAATTCATAGATACTAATAGTGATGCTGATATTATAGATATTAATATGGGCTGTCCTGTTTTAAAGGTTATTAAGAGTGGTGCAGGTTCTGCATTATTAAAGGATCCTGATAAGATATATGATATGGTAAAATCAGTAGTAGAGGCAGTAAAAAAGCCTGTTACTGTAAAAATCAGAATAGGCTGGGATTTTAATTCTATTAATTGTGTTGAGGTTGCTAAAAAGATAGAGGCAGCAGGGGCCTCAGCTATTTGTGTTCACGGTAGAACAAGAAGCCAATTTTATTCAGGTACTGCCGATTGGAAGTATATTAAAATGGTAAAAGAAGCTGTTAAAATACCTGTAATAGGAAATGGTGATGTAATATCAATTGAGACAGCTAAGAAAATGATGGAAGAAACTGGGTGTGATGCCATAGCTATAGCTAGAGGTGCACTTGGTAATCCATTTATTTTTAGAGAGTTAGATGCATATTTTGATAGAGAAGAAATTATTCCTAGACCAGATAATCAAGAAATATTTGATACAATAGTATGGCATCATAATCTACTTTTAGATTTAAAAGGTAGTCATTTAGCACTTTTAGAGATGAGAGGCCATGTCGGTTGGTATCTAAAAGGCATGCATGGATCAGCAAAAATAAAAGATTTATGTAATAGACAAACAGATTTTAATGAGGTATTAAAAATATTAAAAGAATACCTAAAAATAGCGTAAATATGCGGTTTTTTGTAAAATGAAACCAATAGTTGCGTATTTTCAAACTAGATTTGGTAGTTTGCAACCAACAATTTTGTTAAATTAAGGCTGTAAACGAAGGAGGAGAAAGTTTATGAATATTGAAATCGCAAATAGACTACAAAAATTAAGAAAAGAAAATGGTTATTCTCAAGAGGAACTAGCAGATAAGCTAGGTATTTCTAGACAAGCTGTATCAAAGTGGGAAAGAGCTGAATCTTCACCTGATACAGATAATTTAATTATTTTAGCTAGATTATATAATATGTCATTAGATGAATTATTATATGATACTGAATCAGATGAGGAAATAAGAGAAAGAACAAAAGATGTTGAAGAAACTAAGAAGGATTCTATTGATACATCAAAAGAAGGAATTGTTATTACTGATGATGAAGGTCAGCAAGTAAAGATTGAAAATGGTCATGTTAAATTTGTTAATAAGGATGGAACTCCAGTTAAAAGAACTAAGGCTCAAATAGCATTAACAATTATTGACGCAGTAATATTCGCAATTACATTGACAGCATATTTTGTTTGGTCATTCTGTTTTAATGCATGGCATATTTCTTGGGTATTATGGCCATTGATGCCAGCTGTAATGAGTATCTTTGAAGCTGTGTTTAAAAAGCAAATGACTAAGTTTGTATATCCATTATTAATAGTAGCAGTATATTGTTTTATTGGTATGCAATTTGGTTTATGGCATCCATTCTGGTTCTTATTTATTACTATTCCACCATTCTATATTATTGCTGATATGTTGGATAAATATGTATTTAAGACTAAGCCAATTGAAGCTAAAGATGACGATGAAGATGATGACTAAAATGATGGCTCTTTGATGAGCCATTTATTTTTTAAATAAAACTTGACTATTGTAAACATATAGGTTAAAATACTATACGGTACATTTTTAAGCAATTATCCACATTGCCCTAAATATTATTTATAAATTTAGGAGGAAAAAAATCATGAATAATAAAACTTTCATGGCAAATAATCAAACTGTACAACACGGTTGGTATGTAGTTGATGCAAATGGTCTTACTCTTGGTAGATTAGCTACTCAAGTTGCTGTATTATTAAGAGGTAAGAATAAGCCAACATATACTCCAAATGTTAACTGCGGAGATAACGTAATCGTTATTAATGCTGACAAGGTAGTTTTAACTGGTAATAAATGGAGTGACAAATTATATAGAAGACATTCTGATTATGCAGGTGGTCTTAAGACATTAACTGCTAAAGAGTTAATGGCTAAGCAACCTACAAAGATGGTTGAATTAGCAGTATTCGGTATGTTACCTCATACTAAGCTAGGCGATCAAATGAGAAAGCAACTATATGTATATGCAGGATCTGAACATCCTCATACAGCACAAAAACCAGTTGAATTCAAGGTAGAGGCATAAGGAGGATATAAGAAATGGCAAAGAAATTAGTTCAATATTTAGGAACAGGCCGTCGTAAGAGCTCAGTTGCTCGTGTATATTTACGTTCAGGTAAAGGTACAATTACTATTAACGGTCGTGCTTTTGAGGATTATATCCCATCAGCTGCAGTACGTCTAGACGTATTACAACCATTAGAGTTAACTGAAACTACTGACAAGTTCGATATTCTTGTTAATGTATTCGGTGGTGGTATAACTGGTCAAGCAGGAGCAATCCGTTTAGGTATTACTCGTGCATTAATGGAAGTTAACCCTGATTACCGTGCTACATTAAAGCCAGCAGGATTAGTTACACGTGATCCAAGAGCTAAAGAGCGTAAGAAGTATGGTCTTAAGAAAGCAAGACGTGCTCCTCAATTCTCTAAGCGTTAATTGTTTGATTATTATAATTGCAAAGAAAAAGATATTAAGCAGGACTTCTCACCCTGCTTTTTATTTTTGTTTCAAATTGATATTGTGTACGAATTGACAACGTGCACAAAAAATGATAAAATTTGTGCAGAAGGTGATGATATGCACAAATTACCATTTGAATATAATTATGATGATATTGATATTCTTAAGGCATTAAATAAAGCAAATAGTAAATTAGGAGAATTGAATGGTATCATTAATACAATGCCAAATCCTAATATTATACTAAATGCTGTTATATTAGGTGAAGCAAAAGAATCAAGTGAGATTGAAAATATAGTAACAACTTTTGATGAGGTGTTTAAGGAGATAACCCTTAAAAATCAAAATTCTGCATCTAAAGAGGTTGTTAATTATCGTCAAGCTATTTTATATGGATTCTCTCAAGTTAAGGATAACGGATTTATTAGTTCAAAGATAATTGAAGAAATTCATCATATCATTGAACCTAATGTTGGTGGAATTAGAAAGATACCAGGTACTGTTATTATGAATACTAAAACCAAAGAAATACTTCATAATCCACCTCAAAGTGAGAATGAAATAAGAGATTATTTATCAAACCTAGAAAAATACATTAATTATGATGAACTTGAAAATACAGATCCGCTTATCAAGATGTCTATGATTCATTATCAATTTGAGTCAATTCATCCATTCCATGATGGAAATGGTAGAACAGGAAGAATCTTAAATGTATTATATTTAGTTTTACAACAAAAGTTATCTCTTCCTATTTTATATTTGTCAAAATATATTAATTCAAATAAGGAAGAATATTATAAATGCCTTTATGATATGAGGATTGATAATAAATATATAAAAAATTATTTGTTATATATGATTAATGGAGTTGAACAAACATCCATATTCACTTTAGGATTTATTGATAAATTTAGAAAAGCGATGGATAATTGTAAAAATCTAGTGAAGCAAAATAAACCAAAGATTTATTCTGAAGAATTAATAGAATATTTATTTTATGATTTTTATACTAAAAATGAATATTTAAGAGAGAAATTGTCAGTTTCTAGAAATACAGCAGGAAAATATCTTTCAGAATTAGAAGAATTGGGTGTTTTAACTTCAGAGCAAGTTGGAAAAGAAAAAATATATAAGAATAATTATTTATATGATTTAATTAAAGAATGGTAAAATTCAATTGCTTTAGTATTAAAGCATGGCAATTTTGTCCTGCTTTATTTAAAATTTATATGTTTAATTTTTTTCGTAATTATCTGTATATCCTTTATAACTTTTATATATCGACTTTCCTAAGTATTCAGGAGTAATAATTCTTGGTTAGAACAAAGTGTTGCACGTGAATGAGAATTAAGTTAAAATAGTGTTGTTTGATAACACTTAGTAACGGGTGGTTCCCGATGAGTGCCCGAATTTAATAGTAAAAATAAATTATCTAAAGTGGCAAAAATCCTTTAGTAATGCGGTTTTTTCTAATTTTTGAGTTATTTCAAACAATTCTCTAAGCGTTAATTGTTTGATTATTATAATTGCAAAGAAAAAGATATTAAGCAGGACTTCTCACCCTGCTTTTTATTTTTGCAAAAAATATTCTAATAGTAGTTCTTTAATCATATATTGGGGAACATTTTTATGCAAATGTGGAACAAAAGCAAAATAAAAGTTCCACATTTATAAAACATGTGGTATAATTAATGTGGAACAAAAGCAAAATAAAAGTTCCACATAGGAGGCTATTATGGATAATAATATTTCTAATTTAATACATGAACGTGAAATGATTAATTCTAGAATGGAAAGAATGATATATGGATCAATTGAAATAAGAGAGAAAAATAACAATAGATATATATATGTTCATAGAAGAATTGATGGTATAAAAGAATCTAAATATGTTGGTGAATATTCAAATGAATTATATACTATGGTTGTATCTAATAATGAATTAGCTAAACAATATAAAAAAAGATTAAAAGAAATAAAAAAGGAACTTGATAAATTAGATTATTTTGATGCTGAATTAACCGAAGAGGTTGGGTTAAATGTTGCTTTAGCTAGACGAAACATGGTTGATTCAATATATAAGCAAGCAATGCTAGAAGGAGTTGCAACTACATATTCTGATACCGAAACAATTGTTAATGGTGGCAAGGTATCAAATATGACTGCTATAGATATATCAAAGGTGGTAAATCTAAAAAGAGCATGGGAGTTTATATTATCTAATGGTGTTATAACATATCCAACTAATTATGCAGTTTTATGTCAGATAAACGCAATAGTTGAAGACGGCTTTTCTGTAGTTGCTGGAAAAATCAGAAGTGTCCCAGTAACAATTGGTGGATCAACATTTATTCCACCAATGCCACTTGAAACAGTTGTAAAAGAAGATTTAATTAATTTATTAAATTCTAATAATGATGATATTACTAAAACAATTGATATTTTACTATATGTAATGAAAAAACAATTGTTTTTAGATGGCAATAAAAGAACGGCAGTAATATTTGCTAATCATTATTTAATAAGTCATGGTAAAGGATTAATAGTAATACCAGCAGAATTAGTTTCTGATTATAAAAAACTATTAATTGATTATTATGAAGATAAAAATAATGATATTAAGGCATTTTTAAAAGATAAGTGCTATACACCACTAAGATGAAATTAATAGATGGTTAATTTTTTTGTTTAAAATATTAAAAAATGTATTTTTAATTCTCTGAAAAATGAAAAAAACTACTGATGAGTGATTTTTGAAGCGGTCATAAAATGTCCTAATAGGTGCAAATTAGACCGGAAAATTGTAATTTTTAGTGTCCGGAATATGTCCGGAGCTCGACAAAAATGGCGTAGTTATGCGTTTTTTGTCAATTGATGTACTATCTAAGCGTTAATTGTTTGATTATTATAATTGCAAAGAAAAAGATATTAAGCAGGACTTCTCACCCTGCTTTTTATTTTTTAAACATATTAAGTAAAAAAATATGTTAATTCTTTGAATTATTAGTTGAAACAATTAATTGTTTTGATAAAATAGTAATGGTGATTTTTAAATGTTATTAAGTGCGACAGATATTGTAGCAAATATTAATTCATATTTGCAAATAATAATTATGATATTAATATTCTTTACAGGAATATTACTTACATCTAGAAATAGATTCATGCAAATAACTAAATTTGGTTATAGTATGAAAAAAACTATTGGTAAGACAGTATCAGAATCTATAAAAAAGGATAAAAAGGATAAGAAGAAGATATCTCCTTTTGCTGCATTTGCTACTGCAGTTGCAGGTACTGTAGGAACAGGAAATATTGTTGGTGTTGCTACAGCGATAATATCTGGTGGTCCTGGTGCCATATTTTGGATGTGGGTTAGTGCCTTTTTTGGTATGGTAACTAATTATTCAGAAAACACTCTAGGCATTTATTTTAGAGATAAGGATAAAAATGGTGAATATAGAGGCGGAGCAATGTATTATATTGTAAGAGGCTTAGGAAAGAGTTTTAAATGGCTCGCAGTAGCTTTTGCAATATTTGCAGTATTTGCATCTGTTGGATATAATTTTGCTCAATCTAATAGTATTGTATCAACTCTTGTAAGTGGAATAGAAACCACTTGGAGTGATTGGGTAATAAAATTAATATTTGGTATAATCCTTGCTTTTGTATTAGGACTTGTAATAATTGGAGGAATAAAAAGAATTTCTACAATTACATCTTTATTAGTTCCATTTATGGCAGTTTTATATATTGTTTTAGCATTAATAATAATATTTATGAATATTAATAATGTAGGAAGTGCCTTTGTATCTATATTTAGTAGTGCATTTAGCTTTAAGAGTATTGGTGGTGGGATATTAGGTTATACAATTATTAGAGCATGTAGATATGGAGTTGCAAGAGGAATATTCTCTAATGAGGCTGGACTTGGTTCATCAGTAATGGCTCATTCAGCTGCTGATGTAAAAGAACCAGTTGATCAAGGATTATGGGGAATATTTGAAGTATTTTTAGACACATTTGTTATTTGTACATTAACTGCCCTTGTAATTTTAACAAGCGGTATTGATATTTCAGGAACTATTAAGGGCGCTGAAATAGGATTAACTATATTCAAAGAAAATTTAGGCATTTTTGGAGAAATAATGTATAAAACAATACTGCCATTATTTGCTTTTACAACCTTAATATCATGGAGCTATTATGGAGAGAAGGCTATAGAATATATATTTGGTTTTAAATCAAAACAAATTTATAGAATTTGTTATATTTTCTTAGTTTTAGCTGGCTCAGTATTAAGTGTCGATTTAGTATGGGAATTAGCTGATACATTTAACATAATGATGGCTATACCGAATTTAATTGCTTTAATTGTATTAAGTGGTTTAGTTGCTAAGATAACTAAAAATTATTTTGATAGAAAGAAAAACTTAAATGTTTTCCCACTTATGAGTTATGAAGAAGAACAAAATAAAAAGATGTATATTGAAGAAATGGTTGATAATGGATTAACATATGAAGAATCCCTAGACAACTATAATAAGTTAAATGAAATAAATATATAGATATAACGGAGTGCTTACTCCGTTTTCTTTTTCTCTAAATCTTTCTTTTTCTTTTGAAAAATGATAAAATTAATAAAAGGGGATTACGATATGGAAAAGCTAGTTGATTTTTTTTACAAACTAGACATAGCCTTTGGAAAGATTAAATTCTTTGAGGCGCTTAAAAGATCATTTACAATGATGATACCTGTATTTATTATAGGTGCTTTTTCGCTTGTAATGATGTATTTCCCTATAGAAGCAGTAAGAAATGCGATTGATGGTACATTTGTATTCAACGTATTAGAAACAATTTATTACGCAACATATGGTATTGCAGTAATATATTTATTATTTGCTTTTTCATATAGATATTCTGAAACATTTGAAAAAAATAACACATTAAGATTATTCTATATTGTAAATTCAATAATGGTTTATTTCATTTTTTTAGGACCTACAGTAATAATGAATAAAGAAGAAGGATTACATGTAATTGATTATTTAAGTGTTAAGAATATATTCCCTGCATTAATTATTTGTGTATTATCTACTAATTTATTTAGATTAATTCATAATCTATTAGTTAAAAAAAGAAATGTTCCAAATCATACATTTGATGTTGGTATTTGGTCATTACTTCCGATTATTGTTTGTGTAGTAGTATTTGGTATTATTGCAGTATTAATAGATTTAATACCATCAATTAATAATTTTAATGATGTAGTTACTGAAGCAATTGGAAGACCATTTAAGCAGCTTGGTAATTCATATGGTAGTGGTGCATTATTAACAACATTAGAATCAATTTTATGGTTTTTTGGTATTCATGGTGGAAATGTATTAGAAGCAGCAAAGATAAGTGCTTTCCCAATGCAAGAAACTACAGTATTATCTAAGACATTTTTAGATACATTTGTATTAATGGGTGGTTGTGGTACTATTTTATCTTTTACAATAGCTATCTTAATTGCATCTAAGAAAAGAAAATCTAAAAAGATATCATATATGTCAATAGGACCTATGATATTTAATATAAATGAAATTACAGTATTTGGTATTCCTATTGTCTTAAATCCATTATTCTTAATTCCATTTATCTTAGTTCCATTTGCATCTTATACAATTGCCTTTATTGCAGTTTATTCAGGAATAGTTCCACATGTAGTAAATGAAGTATATTGGACAACTCCAGTATTTGTTTCAGGATATATGGCAACAGGAAGTATCGCAGGATCAATATTACAAGCTATTAATCTATTTGTTGGTATTTTAATTTATATTCCATTTATTAAACTAGATAATTATGTATTTGTTAAATCAACTGATAGAATAATTGATAGATTATCTAATTATGTTAAGGAATGCGAATCTAAGAGTGAAAAGACACAAATTTATGATTTAGAGTCTCAGTTATCAAGAGTAGCTGAAAATATTGCGAATAAATTATCTGATGATATTGATAATGGAAATATTGAAATGTATTATCAGCCATTATATAAAGATGGAAAGATTTATTCTATGGAATCATTATTAAGGTTTAAATATAATGATAAATTCTTATATCCACCACTTGTTATTAATATTGCGATAGAAAAAGGATTATTTACTGAATTATCTAAATGTATTACCAAGACAGTACTGAAGGATTTAGAAGCATTTACAGAAATTAATCCAAATATTAGAGCGTCAATTAACTTACAATATAGTTTAATATCTGATGAAGAATTTATTAATTGGTTCTTTGATATTATAGGAGAATATAAAGTATCTCCATCATCTGTTGGTATTGAAATAACAGAAGAAACAAGCATTCCTACAGATGCTGATATGGCTGAAGTATTTAATTCTATTAGAAAGAAAAATATTAAAATGTATCTAGATGATTTTTCTATGGGAAAAACTTCTATTAAATATTTACAAAATAATCACTTCGATTATGTTAAGCTAGATGGAAGTCTTGTAAAGAATATAGATAATGAAAGATGCCAAGATATTGTTACATCTATTATTAAGCTAGGTAAGGATTTAGAATTTGATGTAATAGCTGAATATGTAGAAACAAAAGAAATATTAGATAAATTAAATGAATTAGGATGTTATATTTATCAAGGATATTATTATTCAAAGCCTATTAATAAGGTTGAAATGGATAATTTATTAAAAGAAGATATATCAAATAAAGAATAATTAAAAATGTTAGCAGGCGTAAGCGAATCTGTTTGATTAAAAATAAATAAGTAGATAATATATAAAAATCATGTTAAAATAAAAATACAAATATCACCCGGGGGATGATACGATGTACGATTTTTCAAATTTTATAGATATATTGAATAATTTCGAAAATAAAATGGTTGCTGTAAAGAACGCAATAGATGTGAGATGTAAAAATGATAAAGATTACTGTAATGAAAATAGCTTGTTATAAAGATTTGATAGATAAATATGAAAATCCCATCTTACACGCATGTGATATGAAATTAGGTCAAGTATTTATGCTAGAAGAGTTAAAAAAGCCTAATGATATGTGTGATAGTGCGTGGGGAACTATATATCCTTTTGTTAGAGATTTATTCGATGGAAAAGAAGATTTCTTCGACGGATGGATGAAAAATAAGAAATCTGCGATGATATCATGTAATGATGGATTTAGACCTGTATCTTTTTATATTGAGGTAGTATAAGGATGTGTTATCATTATGAAATATAAAGATATTATAAAAGAAAAAGATAAAGAGAAATTAAGAAACTTATTATTTAGTTATATTGATATATCTAATTTTGATTCTTTTTTATATTTCTTAAAAAATAACGACAATATATTGAATTGATAAAATGTTAGTAGACACAAAAAAAGTGTTTATTAACATTTTTTCTTTTATAATTAATATACTTCTTCCTAGGAAGAATCGAGGAGGTGAAATTATGGGAAGACCAAAAGGTAAAACAAGTAGTTATAGAT
>JAFRXJ010000022.1 GCA_017441525.1 Acholeplasmatales bacterium
AATATTCACTGCCACGCCCACAGCCACATTTTTTGCCCTTATCAGAAGCTTTTTTCTAATTTATGTATAAATTATCATCATTACATTAAAAGCAGCAGATAAGCCCTCTTACAGCAACTAATTCCTGTAATTCATCCGACCGTAGAATAACACCGTACTTTTATTATTATTTTATTTTATATTATACTTTGTATAATATACCTATTGACAAATTAGTTATAATTTGGTATAATATAATCAAGATAGGATAAGATTATTACTGATGTGCCTATCCATCAAAGGAGATTATATTATGGGATTAGATATGTATTTAGAAGCTAAAAGAAAGAATCCAGCAAAAGTTGGATTAACAGGTGCGTGTGGTGGATTAATTTCATTAGCTCCAAAGTCGGACAATGAGGAAATCGGATATTGGAGAAAGAATTATTCTTTATCAGAATTTTTATGGGAAGAACTTGGTATTACTGATAATGATAATTGTGTGCCTTTTGAAATGAGTGAACCTCAAATTAAAGATGCAATAGAATTTTGCGAAAATTGTATTAGAAAGAATCCATGTCCAAACTGGATTGATAAGAGAGAATGGGAAGAATCTCTTGGAGTATTCAGAAATGCATTAGAGCTAGTGCAGAAAGAACAAGCTCAAATCTTTTATAGGGAGTGGTATTAGTACCACTTTCCTAGAAAGGAGTTATTAATGCGTTTATATAAAAATGAAAAAACTAATGTTAATTATGATATGGATCCAGAGATATTTTGTAAAGCTATAGATTCAAATATAAAATTAGTTAATGAAATTAATGATGATTGTTTAAAAAAGAATGAGCTACTAGGATTTATTATTTCAATACCTGTAGCTGATGGTGAAGCTTTTTATCAAGTTATTAAGATTGATGATAAAAAAGCAAAAGTTGAATATTGTAATACTGGTGATGATTATAGAGATTATATTTTGGGTGATGGTGGTTATATAAGAAGAAATATAATTGATTCACAATTTGATTTTAAAAAATATTTAAAGAAGAAAATGAAGTAGTGAGGTATAAAATGGATAATAATGTATTGTTTGAACATATTGTAAATTTATTAGCTAATGGCTTAGCCGATATATGTGGAATTGAAACTTTAGATTATAAAGAAGAAGATTATGATTTTGCATACAAAGACCTTTTAGATAAAGGTAAGAAAGATGATGATATTTGTAGAGAAGAAATATGGACTCAAATTCTTTTTAATAAGAAGCCATTAATCTTAATAGATGAAGAAGGCGAAAGTCATAATTTATATTTAAGCAACATTAAAGAACAGCATATAAATTGGAAGTGGCTAGAAGAAAACGGAGATTTCTATGATAACAATGCTATTCTTCAAAAAGCTATTTTTGGTGAGGTAGTATATGGTTAGTTTTGAGAAATAATATTCTTTTTGGAATGTGCTGGTGTACTCAGTACACCGGTGTAATGATTACACCAGTTGACAGGTATTAGAAATAGATATATCCTATATGTGTAATATAATTACCTCTATGATTCTTCATGAGCGTATTTATACTGTTTCATATTCTTCTTAAAAGCAGTATTTATATATGCTTTCAAATTTTTGATGATTATATTACATAATTGATGTGTGAGGGCATCATTTAGGAACTGTTGGTAGCAGTTCCTTTTTTGTTGCAATCCCAAAGAGCCAGTCAAAGATCTGACACTTTCCCATTTCAAGCTTTTCCCACCCAAAAAAGAACTCCCCTTTATTCTTACTAGCCCTAATTTTAGATACAAGCTCCTGCTATCTGGATTATTCCAGATATTGTATTTGTAATAAAATCAGCCCAACCATATCATGTTTAATGCAGTGGAGAGATCACTGCAGCAAACAACCGAGTAAGAATATTCACTGCCACGCCCACAGCCACATTTTTTGCCCTTATCAGAAGCTTTTTTCTAATTTATGTATAAATTATCATCATTACATTAAAAGCAGCAGATAAGCCCTCTTACAGCAACTAATTCCTGTAATTCATCCGACC